>DATHJB010000137.1 GCA_035316325.1 Acidimicrobiales bacterium | reverse complement strand
CCTGCCGGGGTTCTCCCACCGCTGCCACAGGTCGAGCAGGCTCGCCGCCGCCCGCTCCGCCTCCGACGACGGCCCGTCGGGCTGCGCCGCTGCGGCCTCGCCTCGGTGCTCGGTGGTCACAGGTCTGGTGGTCCTTCCGGTCGTTCCGTTGACCCTAGCTATGTGTATCTCATACACTTTGTTTATGCCATACACACTCGACGTCGAGGGCCTACGCAAGTCCTACGGCGACCACCTGGTGCTCGAGGACCTGGACCTCCAGGTCGGACCCGGCGAGATCTTCGCGCTGCTCGGCCCGAACGGAGCCGGCAAGACCACGGCGGTACGGATCCTGTCCACGTTGATCCGCCCGGACTCCGGCACCGCCGTGGTGGCCGGCCACGAGATCGGTTCCGCCCCCGCCGCGGTGCGCGCCGCCATCAGCCTGACCGGGCAGTACGCCGCGGTGGACGAGGTGCTCACCGGGTGGGAGAACCTGGTGATGATCGGTCAGCTTCGCCGCCTCGCCACTCGGCGAGCCCGGCACCGGGCCACCGAGCTGCTCGACCAGTTCGACCTGGTCGACGCCGCCGACCGTCGCGTGTCCACCTATTCCGGCGGCATGCGCCGCCGTCTCGACCTGGCGATGAGCCTGGTCGTCCGTCCCACCGTGCTGTTCCTGGACGAGCCGACCACCGGACTGGACCCCCGCAGCCGGCGCGACATGTGGAGCGCGGTCGGCACGCTCGCCTCCTCCGGCGTGACCGTGCTGCTCACCACCCAGTACCTGGAGGAGGCCGACGTCCTGGCCGACCGGATCGCCGTGCTCGACCGGGGTCGCAAGGTGGCCGAGGGTACCGCCGCCGAGTTGAAGGCCCAGGTCGGCAGCGAGACCGTCGAGCTGTTCTTCGACGACGCCGCCGCACCGGCGACCGCCGCCCGCGTGCTGGAGTCGGTCGGCCGGTTGGTGCTCGCCGACACCGACACCGGTGCCAGCGACCTCGTCGTGCGGGTCGCCGGCGACGGCAGCGCGGAGGACGTCCGCCGTCTCCTCGACCTGCTGGCTGCCGAGCAGGTACCCGCCGCCCGGCTGTCCCTGCACCGACCCAGCCTCGACGAGGTCTTCCTCACCCTCACCGCGCACCCGGCCGACGCACCGGCCCCCGCCGACGACCGCCCCCTGGAAAGGACCTTCTGATGGCCATCCTCACGCACGACCGGCACAGCTGGGCCGACCCGCTGCGCGACTCCAGGATCTTCATCGTGCGCAGCACCCGCCACAGCCTGCGCTCGATCGACGCCATGGTGACGTCCATCGCCCTGCCGGTGGTCATCCTGCTGCTGTTCGTCTACGTGTTCGGCGGTGCGCTGAGTCCCTCGGGCGGCTACGTCGACTACGTCGTACCCGGGATCGTCCTGCTGTGCGCGGGCTTCGGCTCGTCGACCACGGCCATCAAGGTGAACGAGGACATGACCAACGGGGTCATCGACCGGTTCCGCTCGATGCCGATCACCGGGACCGCGGTGCTCACCGGGCACGTGGTGGCGAGCGTCGTACGCAACCTGGCCTCCACCGTGGTGGTGCTCGGCGTCGCCTTCCTGGTCGGGTTCCGGCCGCACGGCGACGTCCTCGCCTGGTTGGCCGCGGCCGGGGTGCTGACCCTCTACATGGCCGCCATCTCCTGGCTGGCAGCCAGCTTCGGGCTGGTGGCCCGCAGCGCCGAAGGGGCCGGGGCCTTCTCGTTCTTCATCATGTTCCTGCCGTACCTGTCCAGCGCCTTCGTACCGACCGACACGATGCCGGTCGTCCTCCGGGGCGTCGCCGACCACCAGCCCGTCACACCGATCATCGAGACCTTGCGCAGCCTGATGATGGGCACGCCGGTGGGCAACGACTGGATCGTGGCGCTCGCCTGGTGCCTCGGCGGGATCCTGCTCGGCTGGGCGGGGGCGGCGGCCCTGTTCAGCCGCCGCACCGCCCGCTGACCGGAGCCGGGCCGCCGCCACCTACTAACCCTGGCGAGCCTTCCAGCGAGGGTTCCGCTTGTTCACGACGTAGGTCCGGCCTCGGCGGCGGACGACCACCGAACCTTCCTTCTTCTTCAACGACTTCAGCGAACTTCTGACCTTCATGATCACTCTCCTTGGCTGCCCATGAGAACGGCCTCCGGTGCGCTGAAATTCCCCCTGGAAGACGAAGGGGTAACCCTGGCGTCAGGTCGTTCGGTGGGGGAGGACCCGGCCGGTCTCGGCGTCGAAGAAGTGGAACCGCTGCGGGTCGACGCCGACGTGAGCGGGGTCGTCGGGGGACAGCTTGCTGGCGCCGGCGGTGCGGACCACCAGGGTGGGCTGGGCACCCTTGGCGTCCGACCCGAGGCGGAGGTGCACCAGCTCCTCGGCACCGAGCTCCTCGACCAGCACCACCGTGGCCGACAGGGACTGACGCCCGTCGCCCGGCTCTGCCGGGAGCAGCGTCAGGTCCTCGGGGCGCAGCCCCAGGACGACACCGCCGCCGGGCGAGGGGAGGTCGGGCGGGACGTCGCCCACGACGCTCAGCCTCTGCCCGTCGACCTCGATCCCGGTGGCCGCCACCGTCGCCTCCAGCAGGTTCATCGGGGGCGACCCGATGAACCCCGCGACGAAGCGGTTCGCCGGATGGTCGTAGAGCTCCCGTGGAGTGGTGATCTGCTGCAGCCGACCGTCGAGCAGCACCGCCACCCGCGTGCCCATGGTCATCGCCTCCACCTGGTCGTGGGTGACGTAGACGGTGGTGATGCCCAGCTCGCGCTGGAGGTTGGCGATCTCGGCCCGCATCTGCACCCGCAACCGGGCGTCGAGGTTCGACAGCGGCTCGTCCATCAGGAACACCCGCGGCCGGCGCACGATGGCCCGTCCCATCGCCACCCGCTGGCGCTGCCCGCCCGACAGCTCGGCGGGACGGCGGTCGAGCAGGTCGGTGAGCTGCAGCAGCTCCGCGGTCTCCGCCACCCGCCGATCCACCTCCCGCCGATCGACCCGCGCCACCCGCAGCGGGTAGGCGATGTTCTTGCGCACGGTGAGGTGGGGGTAGAGGGCGTAGCTCTGGAAGACCATGGCGATGTCGCGCTCGCGCGGGCCGAGCTCGTTGACGCGGTCGCCGTCGATGAGGATGTCGCCCGCTGTCACGTCGTCCAGCCCGGCGATCAGCTTGAGCAACGTCGACTTGCCGCAGCCCGACGGCCCGACCAGCACCAGCAGCTCGCCGTCGGTGACCTCGAAGCCCACGTCCTCGACCGCGGCGGCCCCGTCGCCCCCCGAGCCGTAGTGCTTGCTGACGTTCTCGAGGGTCAACGTGGCCATCGGGTCATCCCCTCGCTCATTTGATCGCTCCTTCGGTCAGCCCGCGGAGGAACTGGCGGGAGAACAGGACGTAGAGGACCAGGACCGGCACGATCGCCAGGCTGAGGGCGGCGAGCATGGCGTTCCAGTTGGTCTCGAACTGTCCGAGGAACTGCTGCGCTCCCAGGGTCATGGTCCTCGTGCTCTCCCCGGGCGCCAGGACCAGGGGGAACCACAGGTCGTTGAACACCGGCAGCATCGTGAACACCGCCACGGCGCCGAGGCCCGGCCGGACCAGCGGGAGGGTGACGGCGAAGACCCGCCACTCCCCCGCGCCGTCCACCCGGGCGGCCTGCTTCAGCTCGGTCGGGACCTGCGCGAAGAACTGCGACAGGATGAAGATCCCGAGCGGGATCCCCATCGCGATGTAGACGAGGATCAGCGCCCACAGCGTGTTGATCATCTCCAGGCTGCCGAACAGCTCGACCAGCCCCACGGTCGCCAGCCGGATCGGCACCATGATCCCCGCGAGCAGGTAGATCCGCAGGAGGCCGCGCCCCCGGAAGTCGAACTCGCTGAGCGCGTGGGCGGCCATGGCCGACACGACGATCACGCCCAGGACCGACAGCAGGGTGACCATCAGGCTGTTGCGGAAGTAGGTGGGGAACGACGCCTCGTCGAACACCGTCTCGTAGCCGCTCGTGTCCCAGGTGGACGGCGTCGGCAGGGAGAACGGGGAGTCGAAGATCGCCTGGCGCTCCTTGAACGAGTTCGCCACCACCAGCAGCGCGGGCCCCACCGCCAGGAGGCTGTAGCCGATCAGCACGGCGTGGACCGCAGCCCGGGCGCCGACGCGCCGGGCACGGCGCCGGACGACGTGGACGTCGGTGTGCACCATGGCCTCGTCCCCGCTCACAGCTGGTACGTCCGGACGCGCCGACGCCACACCAGGAAGAACAGCAGCAGCCCGACCAGGATCACGGCGAAGGTCGCGCTGGCCACCGTGGCCCCCATGGCCCGGTCGCCGCCGCCCTGCACCGAGCCGTACGCCGATCGGTAGAAGAGCGTGCCGAGCAGGTCGGTCGAGTAGGCGGGCCCCGCCTGGACGCCCTGGACCGTGAAGACCAGGTCGAACGCGTTCATGTTGGCGATGTAGGTCACGATCGTGATGACGCCGAACATCGGCAGGACCAACGGGAAGCTGACCCGCCAGAACGTCCGCCACGCGGACGCGCCGTCGACCCGGCTGGCGTCGATCAGCTCCTTGGGGATCGAGATCAGCGTCGCGTAGAAGAAGATCATCGGGATGCCGATCCACTGCCACACCGAGATCAGCGAGAGGGTCGGCAGCGCGGTCGACGTCCGGCCCAGCAGCGGGGTGTGCACGATCCCCCAGAGCGGGCTGAGGATCAGCCGCCACGCGAAGCCGACGATCACCACCGAGAGGGTGGTCGGCACGAAGATCAGTGTGCGGTAGACGTTCGCGCCCCGCAGCCGCTGCACGGTCAGGAGGGCGGCGAGCGTCAGGCCGACGGGGTTCTGGACCAGGCAGTGGAACAGGAAGAACTGCATGTTCTGCCGCAGCGCCCGCCAGAAGCGCTCCGACCACAGGGGGTCGCCGAACAGCTTGTCGAAGTTGTCGAGCCCGACCCAGTCGCCGGCGTCGTCGAGCAGCGCGAACCGCAGGCTCTGCAGCAGCGGCCAGACCATGAAGGTGCTGTAGATCACCAGCGCCGGGGCGCAGAACAGCAGCGCCCGCGCTCCGGGCGAGCGGAGGCGCCGGCGCCGCGGCGACGATGCCGCGAACGCCGGCGCCAGCCGCACCGACGGGTCACTCACTCGGCGTGTACCAGCTGTCGAGGCCCTCCTGCAGCCGCTGCGCCGCGTCCGCGGGCGTGAGCGTGCCGTTCACCACCTCGGACGAGACGGCGTACAGCTCGTCCCACATGGCGGGATCGCCGCGGTTCAGCTTCTGCGCCGGCAGGCGGATCGTGCTCTCGCAGTCGTCCCTCCACGAGACGAAGTCGTCGGCGAGCGCGTTGTCCACCTCGACGGCACCTTCGCGCAGGGAGAAGAAGCCGGGCAGCTCGTTGCTGTAGAGCTGGGCGAACTCCTCGGAGGCCACCCACTCGAGGAAGGTCCGCGCCTCGTCGGCGTGCTCGGTGTCGGCGTTCATGCCCATGCCGATGTCCACGTGGTCCGAGATGTAGCAGGGGTCCCCGTCCGTCGGCAGCGGCGGCGCGAACACCCCGAGCTCGAAGCCGGCGTCGCGCTCGAAGCCGGTGATCTCCCACGAGCCACCCGGGAAGATGGCCCCGTCACCGTTGGTGAACAGCACCTTGGCGTCGTCGTAGCTCAGCGCCTCGTACCCGTCGGGCATGTACTGGCCCCAGGTGGCCAGCTCCTCGAACGGCGCCACGTACTCCGGGTCGGTGAACTGCGCCGAGCCGTCGATCAGCGCCTGGCGGCCCTCCTCGCCCTTCCAGTAGTTGGGCCCGATGCCGGTGTAGTCGACCTCGGCGATGTCCCATTGGTCCACGGTGCCCTGGGCGATGGGCGTCGCGGCGCCGTCGGCGGCGATGGCGTCGAGCACGGTGTGGAGGTCCTCCGTCGTGGTCGGGGGCTCGAGGCCCAGCTCGTCGAAGACGTCCTTGTTGTAGTAGAAGCCGTGGATCACCGAGGCCATCGGCACGCAGTAGGTCGTGGCGCCGTCGTCGGTGACCCAGCCGCTGCGGGCGACGTCGTCGAAGGCGTCCATGCCCTCCAGGTCGTCGACCGCCTCGAGGTGCCCGGCCTCGAACAGCTCGAGCGAGATGTCGAAGGGGCGGCAGGCGATGATGTCGCCGGCCTCTCCGCCGTCGAGCCGGTTCTCCAACGCGGCGTTGTACTCGGTCGGCGCGGTCGGCTGGAACTCCAGCTCGATGCCCTCGTGGGACTCCTCGAAGGCCGGGATGATCGTGTCCTCCCAGACCGCCTTGTCGTCGGCCCGCCAGCTCTCGACGACGAGGGTGACGGCGTCCCCGTCACCGCCCCCGCCGCCACCGGCGTCCTCGTCACCCGAGCCGCAGGCCGCGGCCAGGAGGCCGGCAACCAGCACTCCCGCCATCAGCTTCCTCGTCTGCATGGCGTCTTTCCCCTCTCAACTCGCTGTCCATGGATCGAGACCTTGGCGGGCATCAGTGGACGCCCAACTCGTGTTCGAAGACCACCGCGGCGGCACCCAGCAGGACGTCGTCGCTGCCGGTGGCGGTGAGCCGGGCCGCGAACCGCTTGCCCACCAGCGGGAACGTGCGCTGCTTGACCGCGGCGACGAGCGCCTCCCGGAACGACTCGCCCAGCAGGTCGGCGGGACCCGACAGCAGCACCTCGGCGAGGTTCAGCAGGCTGACGATCGGGGCCAATGCGATGCCCAACCTGTCCCCGGCCGCACGCAGCACCGCCTCCCGGCCCGTGGAGTCGAGTCCGTCCAGCCGCTCCCGCAGCAACGACCCCGCCACGACGGTCTCCAGGCAGCCGCGGTTCCCGCAGGCGCAGGGCTCGCCGTCCGGGTCGACGACCACGTGGCCGATCTCGCCGGCGGCCGAACCGTCGCCCTCGATGAGGTGCCCGTCGAGCACCAGGCCGGCGCCGACCCCCAGGCCGACCTTCACCAGCAGGAGGTTCGGCCCCGAGTCGTCGCGGAACTGCCGCTCGCCGACGACCGCCGCGTTCGCGTCGTTGACCACGTGGACCGGCAGGTCCAGGTCGCGGGTGAGGTCGGCGCCGAGCGTGGTGCCTTGCCAGTGCAGGTTCGACGACGCCTGCACGACGCCGCCGGGGAGCACCACGCCGGGCGAGCCGATGCCGACGCCGACGACCGACCCGGAGGTCAGCGAGAGCAGGTCGGTGGTGAGCTCGGCGACCAACCGGACGGCCGCGTCCCCCGTGCGGCCGCGGCGGGCCAGCGTGCGGCGCTCGACGACGTCGCCGACCAGGTTCACCACCCCGCCGACGAACCGGCTCTGGTCCGAGAGGTCCAGGCAGACGGTGTGGCGGGCGTCGGCGACGATGCCCAGCAGGGTGCCCGGCTTCCCGGTGCCGGTGGAGCGGCGGCCGCGCTCCTCGACGATGCCCTCCTCCATGAGGTCGGTGACGAAGTCCCCGACCGTCGCCGCGGTGAGCTGCGTGGCTCTCGCCAGCTCGGCCCGGGACTGCGGGCCGTGCCGCCGCAGCTCGTGGAGGATCAGCGCGCGGTTGTGGCGACGTCCGTGCCCCGGGAGCATCTTTCCGGTGTGCCGGAACGCCCGACCCCACGTCCCCAGCTCTGTGACGCGCGCCACAGTTTCTTTATAAGGCATCCAAACTATTTGTCAAGCATCGAGGGGCGCCCGGCCCCGAGGAGTCGTTCATGACTCGTTAATGCGAACGGCAGGATCTTCACGCCTCGTCTACGGGCCCGTTCGTACAGTGAGATGCGGACAGGAGATCGCATCCCGGGGGGTGATCGCGTGATCAAGCCGTCTCGCATCGTTGGACGACGGGCCCTTGTGGCGCTGCTGCTCGTCCTCGTCACCGCGGCAGTGCCGACGAGCCGCGCCGTGGCGAACCACCTGCCGTACCACGATCCGTCGTTGCCGATCCCGACCCGGGTCGCCGACCTGCTGAGCCGGATGACCCTCGACGAGAAGCTCGGGCAGATGACCCAGGCCGAGCGCCAGGCGGCGTCGCCGACCGACGTGCGCGACAACCGGCTGGGCTCGATCCTGTCGGGCGGCGGCTCGGCGCCGTCGCCCAACAACGCCACCGCGTGGGCGAACATGTACGACGCCTACCAGAACGCCGCGGTGACGAGCCGCCTCGGCATCCCGATCATCTACGGCGTGGACGCCGTGCACGGCCACAACAACGTGGTCGGCGCGACGATCTTCCCGCACAACGTCGGTTTGGGTGCCACCCGCAACCCGACGCTGGTGCAGCAGATCGGCCGGGCCACCGCGGAGGAGGTCTCGGGGACCGGCATCGACTGGGACTTCGCGCCATGCCTGTGCGTCGCCCGCAACGACCGCTGGGGCCGCACGTACGAGTCGTACAGCGAGGACCCCAACGTCGTCAGCTCGCTGGCCACCTACGTCAACGGCATGCAGGGCACGAGCCTGAACGGCCCGGCGTCGGTGCTGGCCACGGCCAAGCACTACCTCGGCGACGGCGGCACCACCGGCGGCGTCGACCAGGGCAACACCCAGCTCGGCGAGGCGGACCTGCGGGCGATCCACCTGCCGCCGTTCCGGGCCGCCGTCCAGCGCGGCGTCGGCTCGGTGATGATCTCGTACAGCTCGTGGAACGGCGCCAAGCTGCACGGCCACTCCTACCTGATCAACACGGTGCTCAAGGGTGAGCTCGGCTTCTCGGGGTTCGTGGTCTCCGACTGGAACGGCATCGACCAGATCGACGGCCAACCCGGGTTCTCCGCCGCCGACGTGCGCAACTCGATCAACGCCGGCGTCGACATGGTGATGGTGCCCCACGAGTGGCGGAACTTCATCGCCGTGCTGCGAGCCGAGGTGCAGGCCGGGCGCGTGGCCATGAGCCGCATCGACGACGCCAACCGGCGCATCCTGACGAAGAAGTTCGAGCTCGGCCTGTTCGAGCGGCCGCTGACCGACCGGTCCTGGACCGCCACCGTGGGCAGCTCGGCGCACCGCACGCTGGCCCGCCAGGCCGTGCGCGAGTCGCAGGTGCTGTTGAAGAACCGCTTCGGCGTGCTGCCGTTGCCGAAGTCCGCCCCCAGGTACTTCGTGGCCGGCCGCAACGCCGACAACATCGGTCATCAGAGCGGCGGCTGGACCGTCTCCTGGCAGGGCGGCAGCGGTGCCGTCACGCCGGGCACCACCATCCTCAGCGGCATCCGGTCCGCCGTGTCACCGGGCACCACCGTCACCTACAACGCCGACGGGATCGGCATCGACGGGACGTACAAGGCCGCCATCGCCGTCGTGGGTGAGACCCCTTACGCCGAGGGGGCGGGCGACCGGCCCGGGTCGATGTCGCTCAGCTCGACCGACCTGGCCACGCTGACCCGGCTGCGGGCCTCGGGCGTGCCGGTGGTCGTGGTTCTCGTCTCGGGCCGGCCGCTCGACATCGCCGCCGAGCTGGGCGGCTGGGACGCGCTGGTCGCCGCCTGGTTGCCCGGCACCGAGGGCCAGGGCGTCGCCGACGTGCTGTTCGGCGACCACAACCCCACCGGCACGCTGCCCATGACCTGGATGCAGTCGGCCTCCCAGCAACCCATCAACGCCGGCGACGGCAAACCGGCCCTGTTCCCCCTCGGTGCCGGCGATCGGTTCCCCGCCACCCAGAGCCCCTACAGCCTGATCGGCGCGGCCTACTACGACGAGCAGAGCGGCACCCTGCTCGAGCGCTGCACCGACAGCGGCTGTGGCCAGAACGTGGGCTGGATCGGCAACGGCGACTCGCTCGGCTACTACGGCGTCGACTTCGGCTCGCCGACCCCGGTGCGGGTCACGACCCGCCTCGCGTCGGGCTCCACGGCGACGGGCACCATCGAGTACCGCCTCGACAGCGTGAGCGGACCGCTGATCGCCTCGGTGCCCGTGTCGAACACCGGCGGCTGGCAGACCTGGGCCACGACCACGACGAACCTCTCGTCCACCGCGACTGGCGTGCACCGGCTCTACCTGGTCTTCCGTACCTCGGCCACCGCCGACTTCGTCAACGTCAACTGGTTCCAGCTCTCCCGCTGACGGTCGACCGCGGAAGCGCGTCGCGGTGGTGGCATAGAGGGACCGTGGTGATCTCATCGGAGTGGTCGGCTTGACGGCGCAACCGCAGGCCAGGGGGAGGGTGATCGCCCGTGTCGTCGAGGAGGACGGGGACGGACTCCTACGGACTGGTTGGGTGGAGGAGACCCCCGACCGGATCTCGCTCAACGTCGCCGGGGGCGGTCTCGACCGGGTGAGCGTCGGGCTCTACCACTACAACCCCTACTTCGGCACCGACGTCCACCTGCTCCGGTTCTTCGGCGATTCGGTCGTCGTCGTCTACCACGAGAAGCATCACGACTACGTCGTGAGCATCACGCCCGGGTCGCCCCAGCCGCGGGGTGGGCGCATCGGCGACGACTTCGTGATCAGCGACGATCTCCTGGTCCACGTGGGATCCCACGAGGACCTCCTGCACCACCTGATCCTGCCGGGCGTGGCGCCGGAGGTGCCCCTGCCCCTGCCGCGCGTCGCGGGCCGGGTGCGGAAGACGAGCCTCGCCGTCGAAGACGGCCCCGACGGCACGTTCGTGCGTTGCGCAGAGCTCGATCTCGAGGGCCCGCCCGGCGCCGCCCGATGGACGGAGCAGAGGGTCGACCGGTTGCGGCTACCGACTGCGGCGCAGCGGGGGCTTCCCTCCGACCCTCCGACGGTCTGGGCCCGCCTGCGCTCCCTGCTCGACGACTCGGCGGCGCCGGCTGACGGTGCGGACATCCTCATCGCGACCGCCGGCCTGCCGTTCTGGCGTGCCTGCGACACGCTCGGCACGCAGAGATCGGGGCTGACCTGGTGGTTCGTCGCTGTCTACCACCAGTTCCTCCGTACCGACGTCGACGCCGGGGGCGCGGGCCGCCCGGACGAGGCGGCCCGGTGGCTCGCCTGGCTGGACCGGCTGGCAGCCGCCGACGACGGAGAACCGGTCGGCTGGGACGCCGCCTGGGATGCCGTGGAAGGTGCGGCGCGCCTCGCGCTCGCGCACCTGCAGACCTGTGCGACGCAGCTCGCCCGGGCATGTCGAGCCGGCGACGTCCCCCGCTACCCGGTCCCGAGCTCCTGGTCCAAGGACGACGCCCGGCGTCACGTGCCGTTCGACCAGCTTCCCGAAGGGTTCGTCCGGGCCTGGGACCAGGTACCACTCGACCACTTCGTCACGAGAAGCTGATCGGGCTCTCCTGATCGGCAGGGGCAGGGGCTGGGCCGACGGTGACGGGGATGCCGTTCACGGCGGCGTTGCCGGAGATCTCGTCGACGAAGCGGCCCGGGGCGAGGACGTTGCTGCTGACCCCGGCGTGGTCGTTGGCGACCGACAGGCGGGTGCCGGGCTTGTCGTGGCCCCAGCCGTGGGGCAACGAGACGACGCCGGGCCGGATGTCGTCGGTGACCTCGACCGGAACGTCGACGGTCCCGCTCTCGGAGGCCACGCGCGCCAGCTCGCCGTCGCGCACCCCGCAGCGGGTGGCGTCGTCGGGGTGGACCTGCAGGGTGCAGCGGTCCTTGCCCTTCACCAGCACCCGCACGTTGTGCATCCACGAGTTGTTCGACCGCAGGTGCCGGCGGCTGACCAGCACCAGGTCGTCAGCGGGTCGCTCCAGCCGGGCCGCGAGGCGGGGCAGGTCGTCGGTGATGTAGGTCGGGGCCAGCACGACCTTGCCGCCCTCGGTGGTGAGGACCTGCTCGAGGCACGGCTCGTTGAGCCCGAGGTCGACGCCGTTGGGCTCGGCCTTGAGGCGATCGAGCGTGAGCCCGCCGGGGTCCTGGCCGTAGCGGTCGCCGAACGGCCCGGTGCGCAGCGTCAGGTCGAGCAGCCGCTCGGGCCCGCCGGCCTCGTAGCCCTGGCGCAGCTCGGCACCGTCGAAGCCCTTGACCGACGCCATGACGTCGAAGAACCCGTCGTCGATGGCGGCCACGTCGACCTGGTCGGCGGGTTGGCCGAGGCAGGCGCCGGCCAGGCGGATCAGGATCTCCCACTCCTCGGGCCGGCCGTCGGTCGGCGGGAACAGCGGCGGTGAGTACTTCGCCGCGCTGCCCACCGCGAAGTTCCAGATCAGGTCGTCGTGGTGGGGCTGCTCGAGCGGCGAGAGCCCGGGCAGGATCACGTGGGCGTGGCGGGTGGTCTCGTTGAGCCAGTTGTCCACGCTGATCATGCAGTCCAACCCACCCAAGGCCGCATCGAGGCGGTCGCCCCCGGGCGTCGACAGGACGGGGTTCCCCGCCACCGTGAAGAGGGCCCGGATCTGCCCGGTGCCCGGCGTGGCGATCTCCTCGGCCAGGCATGACACCGGGACGTGGCCCAGCACCTCGGGCGCACCGCGGACCCGGGTGCGCCACCGCCCGAAGTTGGCGACGCCGCCCTCGAGCCCCGGCATCGGCAGATCGGTGACCGACCACGCCGAGGCCCGGGCGAACATGGCGCCGCCGACCGTGTCGAGGTGCCCGGTGATGATGTTGACCACGTCGACCAGCCAGCTGGCCAGCGTGCCGAACTCCTGGTTGCACAGCCCGATCCGCCCGTAGACCACGGCCCGCTCGGTGGAGGCCAGCTTGCGGGCCAGCGAGCGGATGCGGTCGGCGTCGATGCCGGTGACCGGGGCGACGCGCTCGGGGGTCCAGTCGGCGACCAGCTCGCAGAACCGGTCGACCCCGTCGATCAGGTGGCCGATGCGTCCGAGGTCGACGCGGCCCTCGGTCACCACGACGTGGGCGATCGCGAGCAGCAGCGCGGCGTCCGTCCCCGGGGTGATGGCCAGCCAGTCGTCGGCCCTCGCCGCGGTGCCGGTGCGGACGGGATCGACCACGACCACCTCGCCGCCCCGGGCCCGGATCGCCTCGAGGTGGCCCATCACGTCGGGGCAGGCCAGCAGCGAGCCCTGCGACGCGTACGGGTTGGCCCCCATGACCACCACCAGGTCGGTCCGCACGATGTCGGGGACCGAGATCTTCCACATCCCGCCGAACATCAGGTGCGAGCTGACGTTCTTGGGCCACTGGTCGACGGTGCCGGCCGAGTAGATCATGGGGATGCCGGACATGCCGATGAGGACGCCGGCATAGCGGCCGAGGCTGAAGTTGTGGGCCAGCGGGTTGCCCACGTAGGCCGTCACCGCCTCGATGCCGTGGGCCTCGATCACCGGTCCCAGCAGCTCGGAGCAACGCCGGAACGCCTCGTCCCAGCCGACCTCGCGCCAGGTGGTGCCCTCACGCACCAGCGGGCTCCGCAGCCGGTCGGGATCGTGGTGGAGGTGGCCCAGCGTCGTGCCCTTGGGGCAGATGTGGCCCTTGCTCCACACGTCGGCCCGGTTGGGCCGGATCAGCGCGACCCGGTCGCCCTCGACGTGGACCTCGAGGCCGCACATCGCCTCGCACAAGGAGCACGTCCGGACGTGGATGCGCCGCTCGGATGCCGACACCGTCATGCTGATCCCCCTCGCCCCCGAGACCCGCACCTTACACTTTGAGTCAGTTTTGTAAAGGCGGTGGCCGAAGTCCCAGCGCGGGGACGAGGCGACGCACCAGGTACGCCCGCAGCTCCTCGTCCGAGCGCGGCGGAGGGCTCTCGGTCACGAGGAACGACACCACGAACCGCATCAGCGTCTCGGCGATCTCGTCCATCTCGCCGGCCAGACCCGGCTCGCGCTCGAGCAGCGGATCGAGGAAGGCCCGGGTGACCGCCACCGCGTCCGGGCCCAGCGCCTCGCCCGGGCGGACCAGACCGATCAGCGACGCCGACGGGTCGGCCCGGAACTCCCGGACCGCCGCCACCACCACCTCGACCACGAACTCGGCGCCGGTCGGCGCCTCGGCGGCGGCATGGCGGACGATCCGCTCGCTGATCTCCTCGGCTGCCCGGCCCCCGACCTCGGCGAACAGGTCGTCCTTGGTCGGGAAGTAGGCGTAGAGCGTGGGGCGGGTCACCCCCGCCCGCTTCGCCACCTCGGTGATCGTCGTTCGCTCCCACCCCAGCCGGGCGAGGCACTCCACGGCGGCGAGGATGATGCGGTCCCGCGTCGTGACCTCATCCATCGACCCCAGCGTTGCAGGTCACGGCGGGGCCACGGGAGCTACGAGCACTGCCGACGGCCGGCTCTCGTGATCGTCAGCCGTGTCCGTCGTGCTCGTCGTCGAGCTGGGCCCGGATCTCGCCGCCCGGACGGATGACGCTGTGGACGTTCACGTAGGTCGCCCCCGCTCGGATGGCGCGCACGAACTCGTCGAACTCACCCGCGGCGAGGCCTTGTGCGACGGCTCCGGCGCCGATGTCCACGGGCCGGATGGTGCCGCTGATGGTCCCGCCGGCAGCGGGGCAGGCCTGTGTTCCCGCCGGGCCGTTCCCGAGGTTCGAGCAGAGGAACACGACGATGGGCCCGTTGTTGGTCGCGTTCTCGAAGTGGATGTGAGCTTGCGTCGCATCCGACTCCAAGTCACTGAAGGTCAGCTCGTAACGGATCTCGTCCTTCGACCGCGAGATGGACGTCCGGAACTCACCCACCCCCGGCGTGGAGAGGGCCGGCACCTCCTCGTATCCGCTGAGGGTTTCCCGGTCACCCCTGTCGGAGGCCATGGCGACCGTTCCCAGCCCCACCACCCCCACGGCGACGACGGCCCCTACGGCGAGCGCGATCTTGACGCGAGCTCTCTTCACTGGCCCTTCCTCCTTGTCGGAGGGGTTGGTGCGCCGTCGGACGGGCGCACCGGCCATACCCCCCACGTGGAGTACCGGGCAGCTGCCGCTAAGGATTTTCCCCGGACGACATCTTCACCCTTCGGCTTTGGGTGCGGGCCGACGCCGGCGGTCTCACATGCTGGGGATCATCCCGCCATCGGAGCGGCCCAGCCCGAGTGAGATCCGTTCGACGATGTGCGTGTCGATGCCGAGCCGATCTCCCCACCGCCGCAGGGTCTCGCGCTCGGCCGGTCGATCGGCGTCGTCGAGGAAGATCGAGTACTCCGCCGCGAACTGTCCGCACAAGGCGTCGACCGCGGGCTCGCGGGCCAGCACACGCTCCTGGTTCCCGGCGGGAGGAGCATCGACGACCAGGACGTCGATGCCCTCGGGGGACACGGCCCTCAACCGGTCGACGTCGTACCACGTGTCCGGGGACGTCCAGGCCGTCGAGTCGACGCGGTAGGCGGGCGGGAGGGGAGAGAGCCCCACCTGCTCCACCGAGGCCACATCGGAGAGGCCCTCCCGGTCGACCAGCCGTCGCAGGTACGCGACCAGCTCAGGGTCCTGCTCGATGCTGACGAGTCGACCTCCTACGTTCGCCACCGCCCGCCCCAGGTACAACGTCGACGCCCCCGCGCCCAGCTCGACGACCGTCGACCGCCCTTTCAGCTCGATCTCGTTGACGATCGACACGATCGCGGCGGGCCGCATCGACCACGTGGTCCACGGCACGTACCCCTCGACGAGCGGCCGAAGCGCTGCCAACGCCACGACGTCGCTCAACGTCCACTTCTCCGGATCCTCCGACGTGGTCATCTCCATGACCACGATCATGCCGCTGCCTGGACCCGGGCCAGCCACGGAACATCGATCCTGCCGAGAGCGTTCTCGCGGACCGGCCCCACCCGAGCCACCGGACTACTGCAGGACCTGGGTCAGGTGTCAGAGACCGACGCCGGGGCCCTGGTTGGGTGGGTCGATGGACCGTGAGTCGCTCAGTGAGAGGGTTGCACGCCACTGACGGACCTGGTGCGCCAGTTGTACGTAGGCCGTGTCATCGAGCCCGAACTCGGCTTGGTCGAACCGGGCGAAGCCCCCGAGCATCTCGCGCAACACGGCCAGCGAGAAGCCAGCGTCTTTCTCTTTGGCCAGGTCACAGAGCCCGTCGAACCCGAAACGCCCCACCAATGCCGCCACGTCAACGAAGTCACGGGCCTGTGCTCGGTCAAAGAGGGCCAGGAGCTTGTCTGCGGCCAACTCCGGCCAGAGCGAACCCCTCGGCCTCGGGTAGCGACGAAACCATCCGGGCGACCCGTTCCTGCAACGGTGTCAGCACGCCACGACGATAGAGCGCCGCTCCCGCAGCCAACGGGACCAGGCGGCCCGGACGTGACGAGGAAGCACCAGGTCCGGCCAGAGGTCAATGAGGTCGTTGACATCGATGAAACGACGAACGTCGTCGTCGGTTCCCTCGGCGAGGACCTGCTCGTACACCAGCGCCCGCTGCCGGCGATCACGCAGGTCATAGCGCCGCTCCGGGCCACTCCAACGCACCCGCAACGGCAGCTCCACAATCCCCCGCTCCTTGACCACCCCCACATCGTCCACGTCGTCGGGAATCGAGACCGGCCGCGCGCCAGGACCCAACGTGGCACTCCGCCTGCGCTCGAACCGGCTCATACCAACAAGCGTAAGCCGCGCACCAGCAACGACGTCTGATCCAACGCTGTGAAGCGCCCCGACAGCGACGGCCAGACCGGCGACCGGCCCAGGTCCACCTCCTTAGCCCTGATCGCTCGTACCTGCCTGGGCCGTAGGCCGGCCCGCGCGTTGCTGGAGGATGGGTCAGGCTCGGAAGGTGATGGGGAGGGACTGGAGGCCGCGGAGGACCATGCGATCGCTCCAGACCGGGTCGCCGGCCGGCTGGATGTCGTCGAGTCGGAACAGGAGGGCGCTGAGCGCGACCTCGGAGACCAGGCGGGCGAGGTGGGTGCCCAGGCAGGCGTGGATGCCGGAGCCGAACTGCACGTGGTGGGGGGCGTCGGGGCGGGAGACGTCGACGGCGTCGGGATCGGGCCAGCGCGCCGGGTCGTGGTTGGCCGCACCGATGCCCAGGTAGATGACGTCGCCGGGCGAGATCTCCCGGTCGCCGAGGGTGAGCGGCTGGACCGCGATGCGACGCACGAACTGGTTGGGCCCGTCGTAGCGGAGCAGCTCGTGGACCGCGTTCCCCAACAGCTCCGGCCGGGCCCGAAGCAGCGCGAGCTGCTCGGGCTGGCGCAGCAGGGCGAGCAGGCCGTTGCCGACCAGACCGGTGATGGGCTCGTGACCGGCGACGTACAGGGTGACCAGCTGGGCCACCAGCTCGTCGCGGCTCAGGCGGTCGCCGGCGTCCTCGGCCTGCACCAGCTCGGTCATCACGTCGGCCGCCGGTGCCTGCCGCTTCAGCTCGGCCTGGTCGTCGAGGTAGTCGTACATCTCGCCGGTCAGCGCGGCGCAGCGTGCCTGCTCCTCGTCGTCGATCAGCGGGTCGAGGTTCCGGATCACCGCCATGGTCCAGTCGCGGAACTGCGGCGACGCCTCGTCGGGGATGCCGAGCATCTCGCAGAACACCGCCACCGGCAGCGGGTAGGCGAAGTCGCCGACGACGTCCATCTCGCCCCGGGGCAGCAGCGCCGCCATGGCCCGGTCGACCCGGGCGGTCACCATCTCGCGCAGCCCCTCCACCGGCCGGGGCGCGAACGGCCGCTGCAGCAGCTTGCGCAGCCGCTTGTGGTCGGGATCGTCGAGCAGCACCAGGGTGTGGGAGCCCCGCCCGTTGCGGCGGATCCGCTCGCGCTGCAGCTCCACGACGCCGGTGGGGTTGGCGTTGTCGAGATCCACGCTCACCGTCGGGTCGCGCAGCACCGTGTTGACGTCGTCGTAGCGGGTGAGCACCCAGCCCTCGAGCAAGGGCGACCAGTGGACGGGGTCCTCCGCCCGCAGCCGGGCGTACTGATCGTACGGCCAGTCGACGAAGCCGTCCTCGAACGGGTCGAACGCCGCCGTGCCCTGACCGGTGGCGGTCATCCGTCGGCCTCGGCCTCGGCGAGCACGACCGGGACCGCCTCGACCCCGGTGAGCCACGGGCGGCCGGCGGCGCGCAGGTCGGTCCACTTGGCCAGGTCGCTGCCGGTCTGGCCCAGGTCGGCCGGGGTCGGGCCGATCCGCGTCGCCAGTGGGCTCAGCGCGGCGGCGTCGAAGCCGTACATGGCCGCGGTGTTGCCGCCCAGGATCGCCCGGGTCTCGTCGACCGGGATGTCGTGGAACGCCGTTCGCAGCCACTCCCGGGTGTGGGGCCAGGTGCCCTCGGGATGGGGGAAGTCGTTGCCCCACATGAGGTTGGCGACGCCGATCTCGTAGCGGCGGGCGAGCTCGCGGCGGCGGGTGTTGGAGGCTCCGATGCCGCAGTTGGCGTCGAACACCTCGCTGGGCCGCCGGGACAGCGCCGCGGTGAGCTGGTCGCCCAGCTTCCGTGAGCCGTGCTCGCGGTCGTAGACCGTGTCCATCGTCCACAGCAGGTCGGCCGCCCAGAAGGCGCCGCACTCGGTGACCACGAAGCGCAGCCCGGGGAACCGCTCGAACACCCCGGACCAGATGAGGAAGTGCAGCGGCCGGGCCGACCACCAGCGCACCTCGGTGGTGTAGATGCCGACGTGCGGACCGTACGACGCCTTGTCGGCCGCACCCGAGTGCACGTGCACCGGCATGGCCAGCTCCTGGCACACCGCCCACACCGGGTCGTAGCAGGGGTCGTGGTAGGGCGGGTAGGGCGCCCACATCGACGGGATCAGGATGCCGCCGCGCAGCCCCGACTCCCGCGCCCGCCGGATCTCGGCCACCGCGGCGTCCACGTCGAAGATCGGCACGACCGCCACCCCGGCCCGCCGCTCGGGCGACGTGGCGCACAGCTCGGCCAGCCAGCGGTTGTGCGCCCGGGCACCGGCCATCAGCAGCGCCGGGTCGGTCTCGCCGCCGGCTGCCAGACCCGCGCCGAAGGGCGCGCTGGCCCCGGCCGACACCGCGTCGGCGTCGGGGAAGATGACCTCGCCCACCACGCCGTCGGCGTCGAGCTCCTTGTCCCGCCGGGACGCGTCCCAGCCGCCGCGGAGGCCCTCGGCGTTCTCCTCCTCCCACTCCTTGGCGAACTCCTCGTTGAGCATCCCGCGCTGCGCCAGCTCGATCATGCGGGTGCGTTCGGCCAGGTGGACGTCGAACGCCTCCCGGAACTCGGGGTCGAGCCAGTCGCGGTACTCGGCGTTGGGCAGCCCGGCGTGGCAGTCCGACGAGATGACGAGGTAGGGGTCGTTGCTGTCCATGTCGTGCTCCTGGGCTCAGTGCTCAGCCGGTGACGTCGCTGATGTAGGTCGGGTTGGTGCGGGCCAGCATCGACTCGGCCCGGGCGGAGATCTGCTCGTCGGACCGACCGCCCTTGGGCAGGATCCAGAACGCCTGGTCGCGCACGGCGGCGACCACCTGGTCGGCGACCTCCTCGACCGGCGTGTAGGTGACGCTGACGCCCGCCTCGGCCATCCGCTCCTCGAACGCCTCGACGCTCCCCCGGCGGGCGGTGGGGCTGGCCAGGTCGGCGGGCCGGTTGCGCCACGAGCTGAAGAGGCCCGTGCGCAGCATGTGCGGGCCGGGGAACAGCACCGAGGCGCCGACGCGACCCTCGGTGTCGGCCTGCAGCTGGGCGTAGAGGCACTCGCTGAGGGTCACCACCGCCGACTTGGTGACCGCGTAGATCGGGGTGCCGGCCAAGGGGGCGACGCCGCCGTTGCCCGACGACGTGTTGACGACGTGGCCCTCCTCGCCGCCCGCGACCATCGCCGGCACGAACGCCCTGATGCCGTGGACGACGCCCCACACGTTGACGCCCACGGCCCAGCGCCAGTCGTTGAGGTCGTGCTCCCACATCCGGCCGTCGGCGCCGGCGCCGACTCCGGCGTTGTTGCACAGGAGGTGGACCGCGCCATGGCGGTCGAGCACCTGGTCGCGCAGCCGCTCGACCGAGGCGTAGTCGGCGACGTCGGTGGCGACCCCGCTGACGTCGAGGCCTGCGGCCTGCAGCTCGGCGACGGTGGCGTCGAGCACGGGCTGCTCGACGTCGGCCAGCACGACCCGCATCCCCTCGGCGGCGCACCGCTCCCCCATCGCCCGGCCGATCCCGCCGGCGCCACCGGTGACCACCGCGACCCGTCCCGTCAGGTCGCGCATCAGTCGTCGCCGTTCCCCAGCGGGGACAGGTCGTCGTAGCGCTGGTGCACGAAGGGCAGCAGCCACTCGCCGGGGACCTGGGTGACGATCTCGCCGCGCTGCACCGCCCGCCGCTCGGACAGGGTCAGCGACACCAGGCGACGGACCGGGAGGTCGGCCACGGGATCGAAGCGCGACTCGGTGAGCGTGACCGCACCGTCGACCGGCGCCAGCGAGCGGTAGGTCTCCGTGCGGTGGCAGTAGACCAGCGACGGCTCGGCGTCGAAGCCCTTGCCGTCGGGCGCCGGCAGGAACTTGAAGTAGAAGTCGACGCGCTCCTGGTCGTCGGGCGGGTCGAGCGGCGCGCCGACCCGGCCGGTGACCTCGACGAACGTCACCCCCATCCGGGTGATGCGCCCGGTGACGGTGCCACCGTCGCCGTCGCCGTCACGCTCGAGGGTCACCTGGGCCAGCTTCTTGGGCTCGCCGAACGTCTCCCGGCCGCCGATCACCGACTGCTCGGTCGTCATCGGCATGACCAGCGGGTAGTTGCCGACCGTCCCGTCGTGGCGGGCCTGCACGGCGACAGTGCCGGCGCCGAACGGCAGGTAGCCCCCGCCGAGGTCGACGCGGGCGACCGAGATCCGCACCAGCGGCTGGTCGGTCGGTTCGAGGGGTCTCGGCAGCACGGCCGCGACCACCTCGGGGTCGGTCTCGTAGCTGGCGGTCAGCGAGGTCGACCAGGCGCCGACCGACGTGGCCTTCACCTCCCGGTTCTGCAGCTCGTCCGGTGTGCGTGCGCCGTAGCGGACGCGTCGTCCCATGTCAGCTCTCCTTCGGTTGAGCCATGGCGGCGGCGAAGGT
>DATHJB010000136.1 GCA_035316325.1 Acidimicrobiales bacterium | reverse complement strand
GCTGAGGATGGTGACGGCGGCGACCGCGGTGGGGCCGCCGACGTTGTGGGCCAGGCCCCAGCGGGCCGCGTCGACCTGGTTGCAGGCAGTGCTACGAGATCTTCCACCAGCTCCGCGGCACCGCCTGCAACCAGGTCGACGCGGCCCGCTGGGGCCTGGCCCACAACGTCGGCGGCCCCACCGCGGTCGCCGCCGTCACCATCCTCAGCACCGACCGGGGCTGATCAGCGCAGCTCGTCGAGCAGCGCCGCGTAGCGGTCGACGAAAGGCAGCGTCGTCGCCGGGTCGTCCGACCCCGCCCGGGCCGCTCCGAGCACGACGCGCCGCACGCCGAGGTCGCGGTAGCGGCGCAGGGTGTCGGGGGCGGGATCGCCGAAGGCCACGATGGTGACCGGCATGTCGGGGCGACCGGCGGCGACCGCGATCTCGCGGAAGCGGCCGACCTTCCGGGCGACGTCGCCGAGAGCGATGTCCATCGGCATCCACCCGTCGGCCCACTCCACCGCGTGGGCGGTCCCGAGCCTTCCGCCCGTGCCGCACAGGATCGGCGGGTGCGGCTGCTGCCGCGGCTTGGGGAACGACCACACCGGGTCGAAGTCGAAGAACCGCCCGTGGACCTCCGGCTCGTCGTCGGTCCACAGCGCCCGGAGCGCGCCGACGCACTCGGCCAGCGCCCGGTAGCGCTGCGCCCACGGCAGGTCCGGGCGACAGTTGGCCAGCTCCTCCTGGTTCCAGCCGACCCCCACCCCGAGCTGGAGCCGACCGCCCGAGAGGCGATCGAGGGTGGCGATCGACTTCGCGAAGGCGAACAGGTCGTGCTCCAGCGGCAACGCCACCGCAGTGCCGAGCACCAGCCGCTCGGTGGCGCACGCCGCCACCGCGAGGCTCACGAGGGGATCCATCATCCGGAGGTACCCGGGCGGCAGCTCGCCGCCCGCCGGATAGGGCGTCTTGCGGGACGTGGGGATGTGCGAGTGCTCCCCGATCCAGAACGACTCGAAGCCGCGCTCCTCGAGGGCGCGGGCGAGCACGTCCGGGGCCGGGTCCTCCGGGGTGTTCATCGACGAGAACCCGAGATCCACGGTCGCCCCTCCGTACTTGACGGTTTTGTCGAGTAAGGTTGGACGGTAGCGCGGAACCATGTCGAGAGCCGGGCCGGACCAGGCGCCTGGCGCCTTCGCCGAGGGGGGAGCCACGCCGATGCAGTACCTCTACCAGTACCCCGACCGGCACGGGGCCGACGGGGACCTGCTCGACGCCGGGCCGGTCGACGAGGTGGCGGCCGTCGCCGAGAAGGCGTCGTGGCACGGCCTGTCGTTCACCGAGCACCCCGTCCCGGGTGCCCGATGGCTGGATGCAGGCGGCCACCAGACGCTCGACCCGCTCGTCGCCCTCGGCCACGCCGCGGCGGCGACGACCCGGCTCCGCCTGCTCACCTTCCTCGCCGTCGCTCCCTACCGCAACCCGTTCCTCCTGGCCAAGGCGGCGGCCACGGTCGACAAGCTCTCCGGCGGCCGGCTGATCCTCGGCCTCGGCACCGGGTACCAGAAGTCGGAGTTCTTCGCCCTGGGGGTCGACTTCGAGGAGCGGAACGCCCTGTTCGACGAGGCCCTCGACGTCCTGCCCCTGCACTGGAGCGGCGAGCCGTTCTCGTACCGGGGCCGGCACTTCGACGCCCGCGAGGTGATCGCCCGGCCCCGCCCGGTGCAGGACCCGATCCCGATCTGGATCGGCGGCAACTCGAAGCTGGCGCTCCGCCGCATCGCCGAGCGGGCCCAGGGGTGGATGCCGCTGACGGCCCCGCAGCAAGTGGCCAGAACCGTGCGCACCCCCTACCTCGCGTCCACGGCCGAGCTGGCGGCGAAGATCGCCGAGCTCCGCGACCTGGCCGGCGACCGGGCCGACCAGCTCGACGTGGCCGTCGCCTACAGCGACCCGGCGATCGCCTCGCCCCACCTCGACGTCGAGCGGCACCGCGACACGCTCGGCCAGCTCGAAGCCGCCGGCGCGACGTGGGTCATCGTGGCCGGCGCGACCTCGTCCACGGCGGCCACCGTCGAGTTCCTCGACCGGTTCGGCGCGACCTACATCGGTGGGTGACATGGCCGACATCGCTGCGTCACCGGCGTCGGCTGCCTCCGCGCTCTCGGCCGATCGGTTCGCTTCGCCGGCAGAGTACGCGGCCGCCCTGTCGGCCTTCGTCGAGGCCGACCACCGCTTCGACAGCTACCGCGGCTACCGGCCCACCGACCTCGAGAGCGGCGCGGCCCATCTCTCCGGCATCCAGCGGGTCCTGTTCGACGAGGGGTGGTCGCGCCTCGGTTGGCCCGAGAGCTGTGGGGGCCTCGGCGGTGACCCGCGCTTCCGGGCGGCGATGTTCCAGACCCTGTGGGACCACGACATCCTGATCCCGGAGAGCTACAACACCCTCGAGATCCTCGTCCCCGTGCTGCTGGTCTACGCGCCCCATCTCGCCGACCAGCTCTTCGCTCGGTTGCTCCGCGGCGACGAGAAGTGGACGCAGGCCTTCTCCGAGCCCGACGCCGGCAGCGATCTCGCCTCGTTGCGCACCAGGATGGAGCCGGACGGCGACGGCTGGCGGCTGACCGGGCAGAAGGTGTGGTCGAGCTACGGAACGCTGGCGGCCCGCTCGGTGCTGCTGGCCCGATCGGGCGGGCCGGGGCACCGCGGCCTCACGATGGTGCTGGCCGACCTCGACCAGCCCGGGGTGGAGGTGCGGCCCATCCGCACCGAGGACGGCCAGGACCACCTGGCCGAGATCTTCCTCGACGGCGCCCACGTCCCGGCCGACCGGCTCATCGGCGCGCCGGGCGGGGGATGGGCGGTGGCCATGTACATGCTCCAGTGGGAGCGGGGCGCCTACGGATGGATCCAGCAGGGCCGGTTCCACAACCGGCTCGCACGGGCGCTCGCAGCGGCACCCGGCTCGCCGGCCGACGCCGCTGCCCTGGGGCGGGCCTACGCCCTCGGCACCGCGTTGCGATTGCAGACCCGCCAGACGGTCGAGCGCCTGGCCCGGGAGGAGACCCTGGGCCCGGAGGTCTCGATCGACAAGCTGCTGCTGGTCGACGCCGAGCTGGCCGTGTGGAACGCCGTCCGCCAGCACCTGGGCGCGGCCTTCGACCTGGACGAGGACCTGGGCTGGCTGCGGTCCGAGTACCTCTACAGCCGGGCGGCACCGATCTACGGAGGATCGCAGGAGATCCAGAGGACGCTGGTGGCCCAACGGGTGCTCGGCATGCCCAGGGAGCCGAGGCCGGGATGATGGACGCCGCGACCAGGGAGCTGCTGCGCGGCAGCCTGCGGGCGGTGCTCGCCGAGCGCTCGGACCGGCCGCTGACCGGGCGCCTCGCCGACCTCGGCTGGGACGAGGTGCTCGACGACGACGCCCCCGGGGCCCTGCGCCTCCTGTTCGAGACGAAGGGCGAGGCGCTGTCGAGCGACGACGCACTCGGCCCGCTGTTGGTCCGGGCGATCGCCGATGCCGTGACCCTGCCGGTGCCCACCGCCTCGGCGGCGGCGGCGGGGGCGGGGGCCACGGTCGTCCTGCCGTCCTCGCTGCACCCCGACCACGTGTCCGCGCACATCGACGGCGACCGGTTGGTCGTCGAGGGCATCGTGCTGCGCGCCCCCGACCCGCGGGCCCCGCGGATCGTGCCCGTCGCCGCCGACGACGGCGTGCGCCTGGCCCTGGTCGCCGAGGGGGAGCTCGCCGACCAGAGCATCGGAGGCTTCGATCCCGATCTGGGGCTGGTCCGGGTGAGCGGCCGGGCCGAGGCGTCGACGGTGACCTGGATCGAGGGCCCGGACGCCACCGCCGCCTGGGAGGCGGCCGTGGCACGCGGCCGCTGGGCGCTGGCGGCCGAGCTCACCGGGATCGCCCGGCGGGTCGTCGCCGACGCGGTCGCCTACACGCTCGAGCGCGAGCAGTACGGCCGCCCCATCGGGACGTTCCAGGCCCTCCAGCACCGGCTGGCCGGCGCCCATGCGTCGGTCGTCGGCGCGTCCCACGTCGTGGCGGAGGCGGCGACGACCGGGTCGCCGTGGGCGGCCCTGGTGGCCAAGTCGCTGGCGGGCCACGCCGCCGAGGATGCGTGCACCCAGGCCCAGCAGGCATACGGGGCGATCGGCTTCACGTGGGAGCACGGCTTCCATCGCTCGCTGCGCCGCGTGTACACGCTCGACCGCCTGCTGGGCGGGTGGCGGGACCTCGAGGCCGAGATCGGCCTGCGCCTGCAGGAGACCGGCACGGTCCCGCAGATCGGCGCCCTCTGATGGACCTGCGGTTCCCTCCCGCGGCCGAGGCGTTCCGGACCGAGGTCCGGGAGTTCCTCGCCGGCCAGCTGCCGGCCGATTGGCAGGGCATCGGGGCGATGGACCGCGACGAGGCCGAGGCCTTCTCGATCACGTGGCGCGAGGTGCTCCACCGGCACGGCCTGCTGGGCATCACCTGGCCCGAGGAGTACGGCGGCGGTGGTCGCTCGAAGATCGACCAGGTGGTCCTGGCCCAGGAGCTGGCGCACGCCCGGGTCCCCATGGGCCGGCTCACCGACACCACGAGCATCAAGCTGCTCGGCAACACCCTCGTGCGGTGGGGCACCCCGGAGCAGAAGCAGCGGTACCTGCCGCGCATCCTCTCGGGTGACGACATCTGGGTGCAGGGCTACTCCGAGCCCGAGGCCGGCTCGGACCTCGCCGGGCTGCGGCTGCGGGCGGAGCCGAACGGGTCGGGGTGGGTGCTGACCGGCCAGAAGATCTGGACGTCCCGAGGCCTGGAGGGCACCGGGGTCTTCGTCCTCGCCCGCACGAACCCGGACGCACCCAAGCACCGGGGCATCACGTTCCTGCTCTGCCCGCTCGACACGCCCGGCGTCGACGTGCGCCCGATCCGGACGCTGACAGGTGGGTCGGAGTTCTGCGAGGTCTTCTTCACCGGGGCGCCCGTCCCGGCCGAGAACGTGGTCGGCGAGGTCGACGGCGGCTGGCGGGTGGCGAACAGCCTGCTCGGGCACGAGCGGGGCGAGGAGGCGGCCACCAACCCCATCTTCTTCCGGGCCGAGCTGGACCGGATCGTCGCCCTGGCAAGGGACAGGGGACTCGCGGGCGACCCCGTGGTGCGCGACGCGCTGGCCTGGTGCCACACGTTGGTGGAGACCATGCGCTTCCTCGGGTACCGCATCCTGACCCGGTACCTGCGCGACGGCGAGATCGGCGCCGTGGGGTCGATCTCCAAGCTCTACTGGAGCGAGTACCACCAGCGGGCGGCCGACCTGGCGCTGCGCATCCTGGGGGCTGACGCCCTGGTGCGGGAGGGTCGCCGGCCGTACCGGACCTTTCGGACCGACGAGCCGGGCGGCTCGAACAGCTCCAACTCGTGGATCGACGTGTTCCTGCTCAACGCCCGCAGCGGCACCGTCTATGCCGGCACCTCGGAGATCCAGCGCAACATCATCGCCGAGTCGATCCTCGGTCTCCCGAAGGAGCCGCTCGCGCCGAGTCTCGCCCCCGCAAGGGCCGGGGGACCGTAAACGTCAAGGGGGTTCCGATGGATCTGGGCATCGTCGGGAAGGTCGTGTTCTTCACCGGCGGCAGCAGGGGGATGGGCCGCGATGCGGCGCACATGCTCGCCGCCGAGGGCTGCAAGGTCGCGATCGTCGCCCGGACGAAGGCCGACATCGACGACGCCGTCGCCTCGATCGCCCGCCAGGGTGGCACGGCCGTCGGCATCTCGGCCGACATCACCGACCCGGACGACGTCGATCGGGCCGTCACCGAGGTCACCGACCAACTGGGCGTGCCGCTGATCACGATCGGCCAGACCAAGTTCAACATCCCCGGCGACTTCGCCGACATCACCGACCACGAGCAGTACGTCGCGTCGTTCCGGAGCTACACGATGAGCCAGGTGTACCTCCTGCACGCGGTGCTGCCGGCGATGAAGGAGGCCGGCTGGGGCCGCTACGTCCACATCGGATCGGCGACGGCCAAGGAGCCCGAGGGTGCGATACACCACGTGATCGCCAACGCGACGCGGCCGTCGACGATCGGGCTCCTCAAGACCGTGGCCGACGAGTACGCCCAGTACGGGATCACGGTGAACACCGTCGCACCCGGCTGGATCGCGACCGAGAACGCCTACGCGTACCTGGAGCGCAACGTCGGGCTCACCACCGACGAGGAGCGCCGCGCCTGGATGCGCGACCACGCCGGGGTCCCCGCGGCGCGGATGGGCGACCCGGGCGAGATCGCCTCGTTCATCGTGTACCTCTGCTCCGACCAGGCCGGGTACGTCAACGGCAACTGGGTCGAGGTCGACGGCGGCCACCACCGCTCGGCCTTCTAGGCCTCCGTTTACTTGACGCATTTGTCAAGTAGTCCTATCGTGGGGGACGGCCTTCGCCACGTGGTGGAGGAGGAGCTCGCCCGGTTCGGTCGGGATCGATTGCTCCAGGGGGGTTGCCATGAGGGGACAGCTGTTCGGACGCGGGCGTTCCTCGGTCGTCGCAGGAGCGCTGGTGGTCGTGCTGGCCGTCGCCGCACCCCAGCAGGGGGTGTCGGCGACCGCGGGGAACCCGACGGTCACCGGTCCGGTGACCGGTGGCACCCGGGGCCACGCGCAGACGACGGTCGACGGGATCGTCGACCTGTCGGGTGCCGGCTATGTGGAACAGGAGTTCTTCCTGCAGGGCACCGCGACGCCGTACGCTCCGGATCCGGGCGCCGCGGTGTGGGGCCTCGATGGCAGGTGGACGGCCGTGCCGACCACGCCGACAGCGCCGTTCCGGACGCGGCTCGTCGTGCGCCGTCCTGCCAACCCGTCACGGTTCAACGGCACGGTCGTGGTCGAGTGGATGAACGTCACGAGCCAGGCGGACGGCTCGCCCGACTTCCTGCAGATGAACGAGGAGTTGCTGCGCGGCGGCTACGCATGGGTCGGGGTGTCGGCCCAGAGTGCCGGCGTCGAAGGCGGCACGATCCCGAGCCTCGGGCTCAAGAACTGGGACCCGGTGCGCTACGGGACGCTGGCGCATCCCGGCGACAGCTACTCCTACGACATCTTCTCGCAGGCCGGTCAGGCGTTGCGCACGCCGTCGGGAGCCGATCCCTTGGGCAACCTTCGGTCCAAGGTGGGGCGGATGATCGCCGACGGCGAGTCACAGTCGGCGCAACGGATGGTCACGTACATCGACGCGATCCACCCTCTCGCGCAGGTGTACGACGGCTTCTTCGTCCACAGCCGCGCCGCCGGCGGCTCGCCCCTCAGCCAGGCGCCACTGCCGACGGTCGCCGTCCCCGGCGTGGCGCACATCCGCACCGATCTGACCCAGCCCGTGTTCATGGTGCAGAACGAGACCGACGTTCCCCTGTTCGGGTTCTTCGCGGCACGCCAGCCCGACACGGCCAGGATCCGCACGTGGGAGCTCGCCGGGACCGCGCACTTCGACCAGTACGGCCTCGACTTCGTCGACCCGACCGCGGCACGTGACTTCCCCCAGCCCGAGTTCCCGCCGCTCCTGCCGACATGTCAGTTGCCGGCGAATCGCGCCCACGCCCGCTACGTCTACGACGCCGCGCTCCACCACCTGGACCGATGGGTGCGAGGTGGATCACCGCCACCGGCAGGCGCGCCCATCACGCTGAACCCGGACAACTCGATCGCTCGGGACGCGTTCGGGAACGCACTCGGCGGTGTACGCCTCCCCGAGCTCGACGTACCGACGGCGACCCTCGCCGGCGTCGGGAACCAGCCCGCGTTCTGCGCTCTGTTCGGGGTCACCACCCCGTTCACCGACGCAGCCCTCGACGCGCTGTACCCCAGCCACGCCAGGTACGTCGTCGACGTGGCCAAGGCGCTGATCTCCGCCCGGCTCCAAGGCTTCATCCTCCCCTACGACGCGGTCGAAGCCCTGGTCGACGCCGTACGGTCGGACGTCGGCAGATGAAGGGCGACGGGCTCAGAGGACGGCGTTGTCGACCTTGAGCTGGATGATCGCCTCGTCGTCGAGGCCGAGCTCGCGGAGCACCTCGTCGGTGTGCTCGCCGAGGTCCGGTGCCCGCACCAGGGTGGGTGGCTGCTCGTCGAAGTGGACCGGGTTGGCGACGAGCTTGAAGGGCACGCCGTCGGCCGACTCCACGTCGGCGAGGTAGCCGTTGGCCTGCACCTGCGGGTCGTCGTAGAGCTCGAGGCCGGTCTGCACCGGTGCCCACACGCCCTTGATCGAGGCGAGCGCCTCCTTCCACTCGTCGAGCGTGCGCGTGGCGAAGACCTCGTCGAGGATCCGGGTCGCCTCGGCCCGGTTCTCGTACAGCGTGGCCGGTGTGGTGAAGCGCTCGTCGGTGGCGAGATCGGGGCGGCCGACAGCCGTGATCAGCTCGGGCCAGAAGCGCACGCCTTGGAGCATCACCAGCAGGATGAGCCGGCCGTCCTTCGTGAGGTACCGGTTGACGAGGGGGTTCGGCAGGTTGTCGCGACGCAGCTTCGGCACGCCCTGGCCCTCGAACAGCTTCGAGAGGACGATGTCGGGCGAGTTGACCCACATGCCGAAGGCGAGCAGGGAGACGTCGACCACCGGGGCGACGCCGGTGCGCTCGCGCTGCAGCAACGCCGCCGCCACCCCGCCGGCCAGCGTCTGGCCGCTCGGCAGGTCGCCGAACGCCGGCGGCTGCGTCGGCCCGTGGGGGTCGTCGCCGTAGCTGATGGCGTTCATCACCCCGGCTCGGGCGAAGTAGGCCGACCCGTCGTAGCCGCCCCGGTCGGCTTCGGGGCCGCGCGTCCCCTGCCCGTGGCCGCGCACGTAGACGATCTTCGGGTTGACGGCCCGGATGTGCTCCACGTCGATCTCGGCCCGCGCCCGGGCGCTCGGCAGCCAGCTGGTGAGGAACACGTCGGCCGTCTCGCACAGCTTGTAGAGCAGATCCCGCCCGTCGGGATGCCGGAGGTCGACGGCGATCGACTTCTTGCCGTGGTTGGGCTGCTCGAGGAAGAAGTTGACGCCGCTGGCGCCCGCGGGCAGGAGCCCCGAGGAGATGAGTCCGCGCTGCGGATCACCACCCTCCGGATGTTCGATCTTCAGCACCTCGGCGCCCCACTCGGCGAGCACGGACCCGGCGGCGGGCACGTAGGTCCAGGTCGCGACCTCGACGACACGGATGCCTTCCAATGGCTTCATGGCACAAGTCCCCCTTGACGACGCGAGCAGCAGCATACTTGACGATAGTGTCGAGTTGATCGCCGTCGAGGAACCCGGAGACGACCCATGCCCTATGCCCCGACCCCCCACCTCCTCGTCGAGAGCGACGGTCCGGTCACGACCGTCACGCTCAACAACCCCGACATGCGCAACGCGTTCCTCGACGAGATGCACGAGGCCATGCAGGAGATCTGGGGCCACCTCGCCGCCGACCACTCGGTCCGGGCCGTCGTGCTCACCGGGGCGGGACCGGCCTTCAGCGCCGGTGGCGACATCCCCGGCTTCATCCGCAGCTACGAGGATCCCGACCACCGTCGCCATTCGCTGCGGGGCGCCCGGCGACTGATGGACGCGATGGTCGAGTTCCCCAAGCCCGTCGTCGCCGCGGTCAACGGTCCGGCCGTCGGCCTCGGCTGCAGCGTCGCCGTGAACTGCGACATCGTGCTGATCGCCGAGAGCGCCTTCCTGGCCGACACCCACGTCAGCATCGGCCTGGTCTGCGGCGACGGCGGCGCGGTGGCCTGGCCGCTCATGATGAGCCTGCTCAAGGCCAAGGAGTACCTGCTCACCGGCGATCGGATCCCGGCGGCCGAGGCAGTCGCCCTGGGACTGGCCAACCGGGTCGTCCCCGACGGCGAGCTCATGGACGAGGCCGTCGCCCTGGCCCGGCGCCTGGCGGCTCAGCCACCGCAGGCGGTCCAGGAGACCAAGCGCGCCCTCAACCTCCACCTCCAGGCGGCGATCTCGCTGGTGGCGCCCTTCGCCCTGTCGGCCGAGGCCGAGTCCTTCGCCACCGACGACGTCCGCCGGACGATCGAGAAGTTCACCCGGGCGTGAGGCCGAGCGGACAGGGCGGGCGTCACTCCCAGCGGAACTCGGGTGCCCGCTTGGCGAGGAACGCCTCGCGTGCCTCGTCGGCGTCGGCGTGGCGCCGCACCCGCTGCGTGTAGTCCTGCTCGACCCGGTAGCCCTCCATGAGCGGGAGGGGCTCGACCCGGTTGGCCGACTCCTTGGCGAGCCGGACGGCGATGGGGCTCTTGGACGCGATGGTGGCCGCCAGCGCCCGCGCCGCCGGCAGCACCTCCTCCGACGTCACGACCGCCTCGATCGATCCCCGGCGGTAGAGCTCGTCGGCCCCGACGAACTCGCCGGTGTAGAACATGCGCCGCGCCATGTGCGGCCCGACGAGGCGCTGTGCGTGGCGGACGCCGCCCAGGACGCCGACGTTGATCTCGGTCAGCGCGAAGCTCGCCCGCGGGGACGCGATCACGAGGTCGCAGCACGCCACCAGGGCCATGCCCGCACCGATCGCCTTGCCGTCGACCGCCGCGATGACCGGGACCGCGCAGTCGTAGATCGACCGGAAGCACGCCCGCACGACGCGGCCGGGGTCGGTCTGGGCCCGCGGGTCGACCTGGGGGCCACCGTCGGAGCGGCGCCCGTCGGTCCGGTACCGGAGGGGCGAGTCGCGCAGGTCGACGCCGGCGCAGAAGGCACGGTCACCGGCGGCGGTGAGGACGGCGGCACCGACGGTGCGGTCGCCGCTCAGCACGTCGAACGCCTGCGCGAGCTCCTGGAACGTCTGCTCGGCGAGCGCGTTGACCGGGGGGTTCTCCAACGTGACGACGGCGACGCCGCCTGCCTGCTCGATCCGCACGTGCTCCATGACTTGACACTAGCGTCATGTTCCGAGCCGGGACCTCGGTGGAGCGGGAGGGGACACTATGACGATGGAAGAGCGAGATCTCGGTGTCGTGCGCCTGGAGCTGGACCCGCCGATCGCGCGGATCGTGCTGAACTGGCCGGAGAAGGCGAACGCGCAATCGTCGGAGATGGTGTGGCAGGTCGACGCCTGCCTCGACGCCGTCGAGCACGACAGCCGGCTGAAGGTCGTGATCGTCAAGGCCAACGGGAAGGGCTTCTGCGCGGGGCACCTGCTGGCCGGGCCTGACACCTACCCGGAGTTCGTCGAGTCGCAGGACGCCATCGGCTCGAACTGGATCGGCAGCCGCCGGCTCTTCCTCGGGCCGACGCTGCGGTTCTTCGAGTTCCCCAAGCCGATGATCGCCCAGGTGCACGGCTACGCGCTGGGCGGGGGGACGTACTGGGCGCTGCTGCCCGACATCACGGTCTGCTCGGAGGACGCCTACTTCCAGATGCCGCTGGTGCAGGGCCTCGGGTTCCCCGGCGGCGAGACGATGATCGAGCCCTGGGCGTTCATGAACCGCAAACGGGCGGCGGAGTACCTCTACACGGCGCAGACGCTGTCGGCCCCGGAGGCGCTCGCCGCGGGCCTGATCAACCGGGTCGTGGCCCGCGACGACCTCACGGCGACCGTGGAGGAGATGGCGGCCCGCATCGCCCGGGCGCCCCTCTCGACCTTGATGGGCACGAAGTCGCTGCTGGTGCGAGCCTGGGAGCAGATGGGCATGCGCCAGCACCTCCAGATGTCCGCCGACGTCATGTCCGTCATGGAGAAGACCTCCGACGCCATGGCCGTCCGGGAGCACCTTGCCGCGACAGGGAAGAAGCCACGCCAGGTCGCAGGGGAGGAGGGCCCTACCGGGGGCCGGGGGTGAAGGCGATCGGCAGGTTGCGCACCGCGTAGACGTCGCCGGCGTCCGGGAACCGCACGGCCTCGCCGACGACGCGGAAGTCGGGCAGCCGAGCCAGGATCTCGCCCAGCATGACCCGGAACATCACCCGGGCATGGTGCGAGCCGAGGCACCGGTGCGCGCCCAGGCCGAACGCCATGTGGCGGTTCCCGGAGCGGGACAGGTCGACGGCGTCCGGCTGCTCGAAGTGGCTCGGGTCGCGACCCGCGGCCGGGAACATGAGGATGGCCCGATCGCCCGCGCGGAGCTGCTGACCGTGGAAGACCGTGTCGCGCGTGACGGTCCGATACAGGCCGAAGGCGGGGCTGTCGTGGCGGAGGAACTCCTCGGTCGCCGCCGGCAGCGACGAGGGGTCGTCGATCAGCTGCTGCCGGAGCTCGGGCCGGCGGTCGAGCTCGAGGACCACGTTGCCGGTCAGCCCGGCCGTGGTGTCCATACCGCCCAGCAGCAGCAGGAACGCGAAGCCGACGACCTGCGCTTCGGTGAAGGGCTCGCCGTCGAAGCGGGCCCGGAGGATGTCGCCGAAGACGTCGTCGCCGAGATGGCCGCGCCGCTTCTCGATCTCGGCAGTGATGCTGCCGTAGATGTTCACGACCGCCTCGCCCGCCTCGTCCGGGTGCTCGGTGCGGTCGTGGACGGCGGCGTGGATCCACTGGATCCACTCGGACCAGCGGTCGGCCTCCCAGCCGAGGAGCTCGAGGATCAGCCGCGCCGGCAACGGGGTGAGCAGCTCCTGGCTGATGTCGGCCTCACCCCGCTCGATGAACGTGTCGACCAGCTCGGTGGCAAGCGCCCGGATCCGGGGTTCGGCGGCGTTGGCGCCTCCCGGCGAGAACCACCGGAGCACCACCCGGCGATACTCCTGGACCATCGGGCCGTCGACGTCGATCGGGATGAGCGGGTCGTCGTACGGGGCCCGGGGCACCCCCTTGGGTACCGCCGCGCTGTGGGCGGAGCTGAACAGCTCGCCGTCCTGGACGGCGTCGTACAACGCGTCGTAGCCGTAGATCGCCCAGAACCCGTCGTGCTCGGACGAGAAGCCCAGGGGGCAGCCGGAGGCGTGGAGCCGGCGGACCACCTCCGGGCAGCTGTCGCGGAACTCCGCCGAGTGGTGGTCGAAGGAGATCTCGTGCCGGGGTTCGGCCACGCGCTCGGTGGCGGTCATGGGTCTGTGCCTCCGTCCGCTCCGTTCAGGTCGACGACGATGGCCCGTTCCGGGCACTCCCGCGCCGCGGCCAGGAAGTCGTCCTCGGAGACCAGGGCTTCGGCGCCGTCGCGGACGACGGAGCGGTCCTCGAGGTCGAGGAACTCGAACGCCTCGGGTGCGCGGCCCAGGCACAGCGCGTGACCCCGGCACCTCGTGGCGTCGATGGAGACCTTCATGAAGTTGATGATACTGTCAAGTTCTCCGCGAGGGTAGGCCGGAGATCGATCGAGCAGAGGGGACGCCGATGGGGGAAGCGTGGATCATCGACGGGGTGCGGTCGCCGCGGGGCAAGGGCAAGGCCGGCGGAGCGCTGCACCACATCCACCCCCAGGAACTGCTGGCCCAGGTGCTCGACGCGCTGCGCGAGCGGGTCGGCTTCGACGCGGCCGAGGTCGACGACGTCATCATCGGCAACGGCAACCCCACCGGTGACCACGGTGCCTGCATCGGCCGCATGGCCGTGCTCGCCGCCGGGTGGCCCGTCGAGGCCCCGGGCGTGACGCTCAACCGCTTCTGCGGCTCCGGGCAGCAGGCGGTGACGTTCGCGGCCATGGGCATCCAGGCCGGCCACCAGGACCTCGTGGTGGCGGGCGGCGTCGAGAGCATGTCCCGCTGGCCGGTCGACGACGCCCCTCCCGACTTCGCGGCGGGCAACGCCGCCCTGCGCGAGTCCTACCCGCTCGTGCCACAGGGCATCTCCGCCGATCTCATCGCCACGATCGAGGGCTTCACGCGCGAGGAGGTCGACGCCTACGCCCTGACGAGCCAGCAGCGGGCCGCGGAGGCCCTGGCCGAGGACCGGTTCGGCCGCAGCGTCGTACCCATCCGCAACCCCGACGGGTCGGTGGCGCTCGACCACGACGAGCATCCGCGGCCCTCGACCACCCTCGAGGGACTGGGCAGGCTCGGGCCGTCGTTCGCGGCGCTGGGACAGACCGTCTTCCCCGGCTACGACGAGCCGTTCGACCAGATGTGCCGGCACGTCTACCCCCAGGTGGAGGCGATGGAGCACGTGCACCACGCCGGCAACTCCTCGGGCGTCGTCGACGGGGCGAGCGCCGTCATCCTGGCCTCGCCCGACTACGCCCGGGCCCACGGGCTGGCACCCCGGGCCCGGCTGGTCATGAGCGCCGTGGCCGGCGCCGAACCGGTCATCATGCTGACCGCACCGGGGCCGGCGTCACGGAAGTGCCTCGACCGGGCCGGCATGACCACTGCCGACGTCGACCTGTGGGAGATCAACGAGGCGTTCGCCGCCGTCCCCATGAAGACCATGCGCGATCTCGACCTCGACCCCGAGAAGGTCAACGTCAACGGGGGCGCCATCGCGCTCGGCCACCCCATCGGCGCCACCGGGGGCATCCTCGTCCAGACCGCGCTCGAGGAGCTCGAGCGACGCGACCTCAGCACCGCGCTCGTCACCATGTGCACCGGCGGGGGCATGGGGACGGCCTCGATCATCGAGCGGATCTGAGCCCGCGGTGGGCGACCCGGTCCTGCTGCGCGACCTCGACGCCGGCGTCCTGCTCCTGACGTACAACCGGCCCGAGCGCAACAACGCCTGGACCATCGAGCTCGAGGAGGCCTACTTCGCGGCGCTCGTCGAGGCGGGGCGCGATCCCGGGGTCCGGGTCGTCGTGGTCACCGGCGCGGGACGGTCGTTCTGCCCGGGACTCGACATGGACGTCCTGACCGCGGCAGCCACCGAGGGCAAGAGCGTCGCGCAGCACCCGCGGGCACCGATGACGCTGGCCCGGTCCGTGCCCAAGCCGGTCATCGCGGCCGTCAACGGCGCGTGCGCCGGGATCGGGTTCATCCAGGCGTGCGCCGCCGACCTGCGCTTCGCCTCCCGCACCGCCAAGTTCACCACCGCGTTCGCTCGCCGGGGCCTGCCGGCCGAGCACTCGCTGTCCTGGTTGCTGCCTCGACTGGTGGGCACGGGCACAGCCATGGACCTGCTGCTGTCGGCCCGCGTCGTGCTGGCCGAGGAGGCGCTCGACCACGGGCTCGTCGACCGTCTCTACGAGCCCGACGAGCTGCTCCCCGCGACCCTGGCCTATGCCCGGGAGCTGGCGGCGAGCTGCTCGCCGCGCTCGATGGCGGCCATCAAGCACCAGGTCAACCGCGACTGGGAGGGCACCGCCGAGGACAGCCGGCAGCGGGCTCTGGAGCTGGTGGCCGAGCTGCGTGACGAGGACGACTTCGCGGAGGGCGTGCGCAGCTTCACGGAGAAGCGCCTGCCCCGGTTCCCCGGCCTGTCGGTCGACGTGGCGATCGAGCGCCAGCCCCCGGCCTGACCGCGTGGGGAAGCGGACCGCCGTCGAGCGCACGCGGCGCCACGCCCAGCTCTTCGAGCAGCGGCTGGCTGTAGGCGACCCGGGCGGTGAGGCGCTCGGGCTCACCCGCGCAGAGCTGGAGCGCGGCCTCGGCGATGATCTCGACGGGTTCGAGGCGGTAGTCCTCCAGCAGGTCGTGCGTCGTGGCGCCGGGAGTGGGGACGTTGTCCCAGGGTGCCAGGGCGTTGACCGCGATCCCGTCGTCGTAGAGCTCGGCGGCCATGCCCAGGGAGACCCGTTCGAGCGCGGCCTTGCACAGGCCGTAGACCGACGATCCGAAGCTCGAGTAGAAGGGTTCGAAGGGCGGCCCGACCGGCTTGGTCGCCGCCCGCGACGAGATGTTGAGGATCCAGCCGTTGCCGGCCTGGCGCATGCCGGGGATCACGAGCTGGCAGAGCTCGATCGCGCTCCAGACCTGCATCTCCACCATCAGCCGGAAGCGCTTCTCGGGGAAGGTGTCGACCGGCGCGAAGAACGTCACCGCCGCGTTGTTCACCAGGATGTCGACGCTCCCCAGCGCCTCGGTGATCTCGGCGACGAGGCGCCGTCGGTCGTCGGCCCGGGAGAGGTCGGCCTTGAAGGCCTGGGCCCGACCGCCGTCCTCTTCGATCCTGCCGACCGTCTCGCGGAGCGTTCCCTCGTACCGTTCGTCGGGGTCGAGCGTGCGGGCCGCGCAGGCGACGACGGCGCCCTCCGCCGACAGCCGCCGGGCGATGGCGGCGCCGATGCCGCGGCTGGCCCCCGTGACGAGGGCGACCTTGCCCTCGCACCGCTTTCCGTCGATCTCCTGCTGCATGCGGTCTCCCTGTCGGCGGCGATCTAACCTGACGGAACCGTCAACGTTCCCCTCGTCGTCCGGTAGGTTGAGCCATCGCCACGAACCCGAAGTCGCCGAAGACGACACGATCCGAGCCGCCGGCCACGCCCGGTCGCCGTGAGGGAGGGCGAGCGCGCCACCACGACTTCCCGGTGCGGCCCACCATCCGCATGCCCGCCAAGGAGCTCGGTCCCCGCGCGACCCAGATGATCGCCCGGATCCTCGCGGCCACGAAGTCGATCTTCCTCAGCCGGGGCTACGCCGGCACGACCATCGACGAGATCACCCGAGTCGCCGGGGTGTCGCGGGGCTCGTTCTACACCTACTTCCCCACCAAGCGAGATGCGCTGCTGGCCTTGGGCGCCGACTCCATTCGGGCGGGCCGAACGGCTGTCGAGCGCCTCGCCGACCTGCCCGACGACTGGACCGTCACGGATCTCGAGGGCTTCGTCGAGAGCTACTTCGTGATGCTCGAGGAGCACGGGAGCTTTGCCTTCGCGTGGACGCAAGCCGCCCACGAGGACAACGAGATCCGCGAGGCGGGGATGAAGCGCCACCTGCACCTGTGCGGCGAGATGGGCCTCGCCGTCGAATCGCTGCGGGGCGAGCCGCTCGACGACCCGACGGCCTACGGGCTCGTGCTGTTCAGCATGCTCGAGCGGGCGTGGGTCTACTGCCGGCTCTACGAGGGCACCATCGACCCGGCGTCCGTACGGCGGTCCATCGCGCAGGTCATGGCGGCGGACCTGACGCCGACGAGCTAGTCGCGCCCTCTCCTCCACGGTCTCGGCGGTGGTCATCCTGGTCATCCCGAGGTGAGCAGCATCGCTCCGCTGAACGGGCCGACGGCGTTGGCCCAGACCGCGACCTCGGCATCGGGCACCTGGCGATCGCCGCTCTGGCCGCGGAGCTGGCGCGTGGCCTCGATGCAGAAGTTGGCGCCGTGGCGCCGCCCCACGTTGGTGGCGCCACCGTCGGTGTTGAGCGGGAGGCTGCCGTCGAGGCGGGTGTTGCCCTCGGCGATGAACGGGCCGGCGGCGCCCGGTTCGCACAGCCCCAGCGCTTCGAGCCATTGGAAGGTGATCACGCTGAAGCCGTCGTAGAGCTGGGCGCAGTCGACGTCGGCGGGACCGAGGTCGGTGCGCGACCACAGCACCTCGGCGCAGTGCGCCGGCGAGGTCCTGGTCATGTCGGGCAGGAGCTCGAAGTTCATGTCGCGGACGGCCGACAGGGCCGACGCCTCGACGAACACGGGACGCTGCCGGAGGTCGCGGGCGCGCTCCTCGGTGGTGAAGATGACCGCGGAGCCCGAGTCGCAGGGGTAGTCGCAGTCGAGCAGCCGCAGCGGTTTGCTGATGTAGGGGGCAGCCAGGTAGTCCTCGACGCTGAGCGGCTTGCGTTGCAGCGCGTCCTCGTTGCGCAGGGCGTACTCGCGCTGGGTCACCGCGAACTGGGCGAAGTGCTCCTCGGTGGCGTCCGAGTCGTGCAGGTACCGGTTCATGAGCAGCCCCGCCCACTGGGTCGGGCTGAAGTCGCCGAAGGGCCACATGAACTGCGCGTCGACGAGGCTCGGCGCCTGGAGTGCCGACCCGCCGGCCGCGATCGCGGCGCTGCTCGGCTGCTGCATCATGAGGCGGAAGGCCATGCTCACCTCGCAGGCCCCGCTGGCGACCGCCATGGCGGCGTGCACGGCCGGCGTGACGAAGGCGGGGGAGACCCCCACGTTCAGGTGCCAGCGCAGCGGGCCCATGCCCAGCATCCACGCGAAGTCGATGGCGTCGCCGCCCCACGTGGTCGCCCCGTCGACATCGGCGGCCTCCAGACCGGCGTCGGCGAGCGCGGCGACGGCGGCCTGGGCGGCGTGATGGCGCTCGCTGCGGCCGGTGTGCCGGCCGACCTGGGAGTAGCCGACCCCGACGATGGCGACCCGGCGCGCGGTCATGTCCGTCATGCCGCCTTCCCCGCGGCCGGGCGGAAGACGGGGATGGTGAGATCGGGGCTCAGCCGCTCGAAGTCGACGTGGACGTCCATCCCGATGCGCACATCGGGTTCGGCGATGCCGACCAGGTTGGACAGCACCCGCAGGTCCCGCTGCTCCTCGAGCTCGACCACCGCGAGCAGGTAGGGCATCCGGTCGACGAAGAACGGGTGGAACGGCTTGTGGGTCTCGCTGAAGCTGTAGAGCACCCCTCGTCCCGACACCTCCTCCGGCGCCAGGTCGAACGACCGGCAGGCGCGACAGACGGGCCGCGGGAGGTGGATGAAGGTGCCGCACGCCTGGCAGCGCTGGATCAACAGCCGGCCCTGCTCCGCCCCGCTCCAGAAGAAGTCGGACAGGGGGTCGGCGAGCGGCATGGGCGGGGTCGGCTGCTCCATCGGCACCGGCTCTCCTTCGTGGTCACGAGTCGACAAGGGTGTCAGGTCCCGACGCCCGGGTCTGGTGAAGGCCTGGCGTGGCGGGCGAGCCGAGGTTATCCTGACGATATCGTCAAGTTTGGCGAGAGGCGTTCGGAGAAGGGGCCGACAGCCTCAGGAGAAGCGAGACGGGTGGGTGGGGATTCAGGGGCGTGCGGCCGTCGACGGTCGCTCGCCTGGAGACGGCAGCGGCCATGGCGGCGCACCAGCGACGTCAGGCACCCAGGGGGACCCCAAGATGAAACGTGAGACGTGGTTCAGGATCGCCGCGGTGTGCGCGGTGCTGACGATGGTCGCGGCCGGTTGCGGCGACGACGACAGTGATGCGGGTGATGCGCCGAACGGGGCGTCGGATGGCGGGGACGCCGAGCCCTCGGGCCTGCTGTGGGACGACGGACCGTGCGACACGTCGCTCGACCCCTACCCGGTCGGCATCATGACCGTCTTCGAGTCGCCGGTGCTGTCGCTGATCGACCAGGTCACGGCGCTCGAAGCCTCGGTCGACGCGTTCAACGGCCGTGGCGGCGTCGGCGGCCACTGCATGGAGCTGACCACGTGCGACAGCGCGGCCGATCCGAACAAGGAGGTCGACTGCGCGCGCCAGTTCGTCGACGACGGCATCGTCGCCACGATGAACGACACCACGAGCTTCAACCCGCAGGGGGTCATCGATGTCCTCGAGCCCGCGGGCCTGCCGCGCATGGGTCTCAGCCCGGCGGTCGAGGAGCTGAGCTCGCCGGTGACCTACGCCATCGGGGCCGGCGGCACGGGGACGACGTTCATGATGCTTCCGCCGCTCCTGCGCGAAGGCATGACGAAGATCGCCGTGATCCACGTCGACACGCCCACGATCGCGTCGCTCTTCGGAGCGATGCAGCCGATGCTCGACGCCGCGGGCGCCGAGCTCGTGGCGACCATCCCGGTGCCGGCCGGGACCACCGACTTCCAGCAGTTCATCCTGGCCGCCGAGGACGCCGGCGCCGAAGGCGTCATGCTGCCGCTCGGCGAGAACGAGGCGGTCCAGGTGTTGCAGGCGGCCGAGCAGCTGGGCAGCGAGCTGACCTACTCGGCGAGCCTGGGCACGTTCGGTCAGGCCGACATCGAGGAGTTCGGCGACTTCGCCGACCAGCTGGTTCTGAACGCAGAGCTGCCTCCCGTCACCGGCGACCAGGAGCGCTGGCCGATCCTGGCCGACGTGATCGCCGACCTGTCGGCCTCGGGCGAGCCGGAGCTCGAGCGCGACCAGATCAAGAGCAGCCCGTTCCGCTCGTGGCTCGCGGTCTACTCCCTGGTGAGGATCATCGAGGACTTCGGCGACCCGGACGACGTCTCACGGGAGGCGGTCACCGCCGCCTTCGACGCCGCCCAGGACGTCGACCACTTCAACCTGATCCCGCCCTGGACGCCGAACGCGAGCGTGACCGGCCCGGGCCCGTTCGAGCGGGTCTCGCAACCTTGGTACTACGAGGTCACCTTCGACACCGGCACCGGCGGGTTCGAGGTGGCCGACGACCTGATGAACGTGGTGGCCGAGCTCGGTGGCCAGACCGACTACGAACAGCCGAGCGCCGGTGGGGAAGGGACGACGACCACCACCGCCGGATGACGGGGGAGACACGGTCGACATGAAGGAGCTCCTGCAGTTCACGCTCATCGGCCTGGGCCTCGGGTCGTCGTACGCGCTGTTCGCCCAGGGCGTGGTGCTGGTCTACCGCGGGTCGGGCATCGTGAACTTCGCCCACGGGGCCCTCGGGGTGCTGGCGTCGTACCTGACGTTCCTCACCTGCCAGCGTGACCAGGGGATGGCGATCGGGCCGTCGATCGTCCTCGGGATCCTGGCTGCGGTGGTGACGGCGCTCGCCTTCGAGCTCCTCGTCCTGCGCCTGCTGGCCCGGGCGGCGCCGATCACCCGGCTGATCGCCACGCTCGGGCTGCTGGCGGTGGTGCAGGCCGGCGTCGAGATGAAGTACGGGGCGGCCAACCAGCCGGTCCCGCCCTTCCTCCCCCACGACACCTTCGACTGGGGCGGCGTCCGGGTCCAGGAGCAGGTGCTCTACATCGTCGGCGTGACGCTCGTGGTCACCGTCGCCCTGTGGGCGGTGGTCCGGTACAGCCGCGTGGGGTTGGCGATCAGCGCGTCGGCGCAGAACGAGCGGGCCGTCCAGACCCTCGGTTGGTCGCCGAAGTTCCTGTCCAGCCTGACGTGGGGCGTCGGTGCCGGGGTGGCGGGCCTGGCCGGCGTGCTCGTGGCCCCGCTCACCGGCCTCTCGACCGTGGGCTTCACGCTGGTGGTGACCGTCGCGGCGTTGGCGGCCGCCCTGCTCGGCGGGTTCCGCTCGTTTCCCCTGACCCTCGCGGGCGGCATGGTGGTCGGCATCGGCGAGAGCCTGGTGACGCTGTACCGCCCCGACATCGAGGACTTCCTGGGTCAGGACCAGATCACCGGCCTCAACCGGGCCGTGCCGTTCCTCGTCATCCTGGTCGTCCTGGTGATCCGGGGTCGCGGCCTCCCGCTCCGCAGCCACGTCACCGACCGCCTGCCCCGTCTCGGCACCGGCCAGCTGAACCTCCGCGGTGTCGCGGTCGCCTCGCTCGTCCTGCTCGTCCTGCTGTTCGGCGTCTTCGACGACCGGTGGGCGGCGGCGACCTACGTGTCGCTGTCCTCGGCCGTCGTCGTGCTGTCGGTGGTCGTGCTCACCGGGTACGCCGGGCAGGTGTCGCTGGGACAGTGGGCCATGGCCGGGACGGGGGCGCTGCTGGCCGGCACGCTGATCCTGCGGGCCGGTTGGCCCATGGAGGTGGCGATCCCGGCCGGCATCTTCCTCACCATCCCGGCCGGGCTGCTCTTCGCGCTCCCTGCCCTGCGCACGCGGGGCGTCAACCTCGCCGTGGTCACGCTCGGTCTCGGCTTCACCGTCCGGGAGGTGGTCTTCGCCAACGGCCGCTGGGTCGCCGAGGGGGTCGACGGCGGCACGCGGGTCGGTCCCGCCGACGTGTTCGGCTACGAGGTCGACGCGTCGACCCACCCCCACCGGTGGGCGGTGGTCTGCCTGGTCGGCTTCGTGCTGTCGGCGATCGTCGTCGCCAACCTCCGGCGATCTCGCACCGGGCGCCGGCTCATCGCCGTCCGCACCAACGAGCGGGCTGCCGCGTCACTGGGGATCAGCGTCTTCGGGGTGAAGCTCTACGCGTTCGGCGTGGCCGCGGCCATCGCCGGGCTCGGCGGCGTCCTGGTGGGCTTCCAGTCGTCGACGGTGACCTACGAGCGCTTCAACGCGTTCGCCTCGATCAACGCGGTGGCGTACGCGGTGATCGGCGGGCTCGGCTACGTCGTCGGCGCCGCCTTCTCGGCCCCGAACGCCATCGGCGGGCTCGGGACCCGCATCATGGAAGACCTGCTCAACCTGGGTGCGTGGGACGCGGTCGTCGGTGGCGTGCTGCTCCTCGTCGTGATCGTCACCCAGCAGGACGGCATCGCCGAGGTCGCCGTGCACGGGACGAGGTCGCTCGTCCGCCGCCTCCACCTCGGGCCCCGCCGACCGCCGGCCCCCGAGCTCGTGGAGCGCGCCGCCGCGCCCGTCGACCCGGTGACGCTGCGGGTGAGCGACGTGACGGTGCGCTTCGGGGGAGTGACCGCGGTCGACGGCGTCGGCTTCCACGTCGCTCCGGGCGAGGTCGTCGGCCTCATCGGGCCCAACGGCGCCGGGAAGACGACGATCATCGACGCCGTGACCGGCTTCGTGCGCCCCGCGGCCGGCACCGTGTCGATCAACGACGCGCGCATCGAGGGCTGGAGCACGAGCAGGCGAGCCCGTCACGGCCTGCGGCGTTCGTTCCAGTCGCTCGAGCTGTTCGAGGACACGTCGGTCGAGGACAACATCCGCGCCGGGGCGGACAGCGGCAGCCGGCTGTCGTGGGTGACCGACCTCGTCTGGCCGGGGCAGCACCCGATGCCGGACACCGCGGTGGCCGCGATCCGCGAGTTCGGCCTCGAGGACTCCCTGGCCCGGAAGCCCGACGAGCTTCCCTACGGGCAGCGTCGCCTGGTGGGCATCGCCCGGTCGGTGGCCTCCGCGCCGTCGGTGGTCCTGCTCGACGAGCCGGCCGCCGGCCTCGACGAGTCGGAGAGCCGGGAGCTGGCCCACCTGATCCGGCGCCTCGCCGACGAGCGCCGGATGGGCGTCCTGCTCATCGAGCACGACGTCGGCCTGGTGATGTCGACGTGCGACCGGATCGTCGTCCTCGATGCCGGGCGCGTGATCGCTTCGGGCACCCCCGACGAGGTCCGTCGCGACCCCGCCGTCCTCGCCGCCTACCTCGGGGGCGCTCCCACCGAGACCGAGACCGTCGACGAGCCCCAGCAACAGATGGTGGGTGACCCATGAGCGCGAACCTGGACGGCGACCGGACCGCGGCGGCGACGGACACGCTCCTCGAATGCCGTCGGCTGTCGTCGGGCTACGGGCAGGTCATGGTGGTGCACGACCTCGACCTGCGGGTCGGCGCCGGGGAGGTGGTGGCGCTGATCGGTCCGAACGGCGCCGGGAAGACCACGACGCTGCTGACGCTGGCCGGCGAGATCACGCCGGCGAGCGGCGAGGTGCACCTGTTCGGCGGGGCGACGGCCGCACCGATGCACCGGCGTTGCCGCGACGGGCTCGGCTTCATCACCGAGGAGCGGTCGGTCATCATGGACCTCACCGCCTCGGAGAACCTGCGGCTCGCCGGGGTGGGGGTCGCCGAGGCCGTGTCGCTCTTCCCGGAGCTGGAGGGCCTGCTCCCGCGGAAGGCCGGGCTCCTGTCGGGTGGCGAGCAGCAGATGCTGACCCTGGCCCGGGCCCTCGGCCGCGAGCCGCGGATGCTGCTCGCCGACGAGCTGTCGCTCGGGCTGGCACCGATGGTGGCGGCCCGGCTGCTGGCGCAGCTGCGTTCGGCCGCCGACGAGCGCGGCGTCGGCGTGCTGTTGGTGGAGCAGCACGTCCGCCAGGCGCTGGCGATCGCCGATCGGGTCTACGTCCTGCAACGGGGCCGCGTCGTGCTCTCGGGCACGGCGGAGGAGGTCTCCGGCCAGCTGCTCGAGGTCGAGGCGGTCTACCTGTCGTCCTCGTTCGACACCAACGGCACGAACGATCGCTGACAGGCGGCGCGCGTCAGAACGTCAGCGGAGCCAGGCGACCGCCTTGGTCTCGAGGTACTGCTCGAAGCCCTCGAGGCCGTTCTGGCGCCCGATGCCGCTGGCCTTGTACCCGCCGTAGGGCGAGTCGGCGCCATACCACAGCCCGCCGTTGACGCCGATCGAGCCGGTGCGGATCCGCCGCGCCACTGCGGTGGCGCGCTCGTCGGAGGCCGAGAACACGCCGCCGGACAGGCCGTAGCCGCTGTCGTTGGCGATCCGCACCGCGTCGTCATCGTCGTCGTACGGGATCACGGCGAGCACGGGGCCGAAGATCTCCTCCTGGGCGATGGTCATCGAGTTGTCGACGCCGACGAACAGGGTGGGCTCCATGAAGTAGCCCTCGGGGAGGTGCTGGGGGCGACCCCCGCCGACGACCAGCTCGGCCCCTTCCTCCTGTCCCCTGTCGACGTAGCCCAACACCCGGTCGAGCTGCTTGCGGCTGATCAGCGGGCCCATGAACACGTTCGGGTCGGTGGGGTCGCCGTAGGGGACGGCGCCCATGGCCTGCGTGATCAGCTCGACACCCTCGTCGTAGCGCGAGCGGGGGAGGAGCATGCGGGTCTGCATCGCGCAGCCCTGGCCGCCGTGCATGCACACCGTCATCCCCGAGGGAACGACGCTCGGGAAGTCGGCGTCGTCGAGCACGATCATGGCGGACTTGCCGCCGAGCTCGAGGAACACCCGCTTCATGGTGGCGGCGCCCTTCTCCATGATGCGCTTGCCGGTGGCGGTCGATCCCGTGAACGAGATCATGTCGACCAGGGGCGACAGGGTCAGCTCCTCGCCCACCAGGTGGTCGGACGACGTCACGACGTTGAGGACCCCCGGCGGCATGTCGGTCCGCTCGGCCACCAGCCGGCCGAGGCGCGTCGCGTTCCACGGTGTGTCGGGCGCCGGCTTGAGGACCGTGGTGTTGCCGGTGGCGAGGATCGGCCCGATCTTGTTCATCGTGACCTCGAACGGGTAGTTCCACGGGACGATCGCTCCGACCACGCCCAGCGCCTCCTTCCAGACCGCTCGACGACTGGTCATCCCCATGAGCGCGCCGTCCGGCAGGGCTCGGTCCCACGGGAACTCGTCGACGAGCTTCGCCGGGTAGCGCAGCGAGTCCTCCAACGGCGCGTCGAGCTGGGCGCTGTAGGTGAGCATCACGGGCGTTCCCGCTTCGGCGACGAGCTCGTGGCGCAGGTCCTCCCGCTCGGACTCCAGTGCCGTCTGCAGTTGCTCGAGGCAGCGCTTGCGGAGCGCCCGGTTGGTCGACCAGTCGGTCTCGTCGAACGCCCTCCGCGCGGCGACGATCGCCCGCCGCATCTCCGCGGGCGACGCGTCGGCGACCTCACCCAGCACCGCTTCGGTCGCGGGGTTCACGTTCTCGAAGCGCCGCGCCGAATCGGCCTCGACGAGCTGGCCGTCGATCAGCATCCGGGCCTCGCCGGTGAAGCTCGGTGTCTCGGTCATGGGGTTCCTTTCGGGTGCGCGACCACGCCGCGCTCGGGGGGCGACGTGGGTCAACCCTTGCGGGCGGCGAGCGCCGCCTGTCCTCGTGCCATCAGGGCGGCGACGTCTATCTGGCCGGTCGTCACGCCGGCGACGAAGCCCGCGTCGACCACCATGTTCAGCCCGGTGACGAACGAGGCGCCCTCGCTGTTGAGGAACGCCAGCGGCCAGGCCATCTCCTCCGGTCGGGCCTCACGGCGCATCGGGCCGTAGAACGCCTCGATGAGCTCGTGCCCACCGAGGGCCTTGTCGAACTCCGGCATCATCGGCGTGGTCGTGGGGCCCGGGCTGATGCAGTTCAGCCGGATGCCGTCGCCGCACAGCTCGGTGGCCCTCTGCATCGTGTAGACGATGATGGCCTCCTTGGAGAAGCCGTAGCCGTCGGCCACGACGTCGGCGTGCTGCTCGCACCACGCCTGCGCCTGCTCGAACCCTGCGGTGGCCAGCAGATCGAGGATCACGGGCATCCGCTCCATGAACTGCAACCCGGCGTTGGACGAGATGACGGCGATGGCACCGCCGTTCGGCATCCTCGAGCGCACGCCCTCCACCAGGTGGCGCATGGCGACGAAGTTCACCGTCACGACGTCCAGGGGCGGCTTGGTCTGGGGGAGGCCGGCGCAGTAGAAGACGCAGTCGACAGGATCGTCGAGGGACGCCAGGAGCCTGTCGACCTGCGAGCGGTCCCGCAGGTCGCAGAGGGTGAACGCCGCCAGGTCGTAGTCGGGCTCCCGCACGTCCACCCCGTGCACCTCGGCACCGAGCGACTGCACGACCTTCGCCGTCGCCATCCCCATCCCCGAGTAGCAGCCGACCACCAGCGCACGCTTGCCGTCGTAGCGGTGCAGGTCCTTCACGTCGGGTCCCCCTTCTCCCCTGCGGCCCGCCCTCGCTCAGGCACCCCTGGCGGTAGGGCCGCTCGTCCTCTAAGATGACAGTATCGTCAAGTTCGGGACGAGGGGGACTCATGAACGTTGATGATCTGATCCTGGTCAGCGTCGACGACCACGTGATCGAGCCGCGGGGCCTGTTCGACCAGCACATCCCCGAGCGCTATCGCGACGTGGCGCCGAGGGTGCTCACCGACGACGACGGCAGCGAGTACTGGCAGTTCGGGGACGAGCGCGCCATGTACATGGGCCTGAACGCCGTCGCCGGGTGCCCACCGGAGGAGTACGGCCTCAACCCGACGCGGTACGACCAGATGCGGCCGGGTTGCTACGACATCCACGAGCGCGTGCGTGACATGAGCGCCAACGGCGTGCTGGCATCGCTCAACTTCCCCACCTTCCCCCACTTCTGCGGCCAGCTCTTCGCCCGGGCGAAGGACAAGGACGTGGCCATCGCGGTGGTGCGCGCCTACAACGACTGGCACATCGACGAGTGGTGCGGCTCCTACCCGGGGCGGTTCATCCCCTGCGCCATCACGCCGTTCTGGGACCCGCAGCTCATGGCCGAGGAGGTGCGCCGCATCGCCGCCAAGGGGTGCCACGCGGTGACGTTCTCGGAGAACCCCGAGAAGCTCGGCCGTCCCAGCCTGCACAGCGACCACTGGGACCCCTTCTGGGCCGCCTGCGCCGAGGTCGGCACCGTGGTCTGCCTGCACATCGGCTCGTCGTCGTCGCTGATCCTCACCGCCAGCGACGCACCGGCCGACGTGATGATCGCCATCACGCCGATGAACGCGTACCTCGCGCTCAACGACCTCATGTGGACCCCGATCTTCAAGAAGTTCCCCGACATCAAGATCGCGATGTCCGAGGGCGGGATCGGCTGGATCCCGTACGCGCTGGAGCGGATGGACTACGTCTACGAGCACCACCACGCCTGGACCGGTGCCGACTTCGGCGGCTCGCGCCCCAGCGACGTCTACCGCGAGCACATCGTGACCTGCTTCATCGACGACGCCAGCGGTCTCGAGCAGCGCCACCGGGTCGGGATCGACTCGATCACCTGGGAGTGCGACTACCCGCACTCCGACAGCACCTGGCCGCACTCGCCCGAGCTGCTCGGCAAGTCGCTCACCGGCATCCCCGACGACGAGGTGAACCAGATCACCCACCTCAACGCCCTGCGCGTCTTCCAGCTCGATCCCTTCTCGGTCCGGTCGAAGGAGGACTCCACGGTCGGTGCCCTGCGGGCCGAGGCGGCCGACGTCGACACCTCCATCCGCAGCCTCGGCCGGGTCAACGAGGGTGCCACCTCGGCGAACGAGCTCGCCTCGATCGCCCGGCCGGCCGCGATCGACGAATAGACGACGAGCAGGCGCTGTGTCGACAGCCCTCACCGGCGACCATCGTGCCCTCGGCGAGGTGGCGCGCTCCCTGCTCGCTCAGCGCGAGGCCACCGCGGCGGCTCGGGCGACGCTCGAGGCCGCCACCGAGTCGCTGCCACCCTTCTGGGAGGAGCTCGCCGGCCTCGGTTGGACGGGCCTGCACCTCGCCGCGGAACACGGTGGCCAGGGGTACGGCATCCCCGAGCTCGCCATCGTGTGCGAGGAGATCGGCCGGGTGGTCATGCCCGGCCCGTTCCTCCCGACGGTCCTGGCCGGCGCGGTGATCGCGGCGGTCGGCACCGAGGAGCAGCAGGCTCGGCTCCTGCCGGGCCTGGCCGCGGGCTCCACCATCGGTGCCGTCGGCCTGGACGGCTTCCTCACCTGCGCAGGCGGCCGGCTCGACGGCGGCGCCTGGCCGGTGCTCGGGGGCGCGCTCGCCGACCTGCTCCTCGTCCCCGTCGGTCGGGACCTCGCGGTCGTGGCGGCGTCGAGTCCGGGGCTCACGGTGCGGCAGGCCGACGGCCTGGACCCCACGCGTCGACTGGCCCGCATGCGAGCGGACGGCGTCGAGGTGGCGGGTGACGACCTGCTGACCGGGGGAGTGGCGGTGGCCCGCCGCATCGGGCGCGTGCTCGCGGCGGCGGAAGCGGCCGGCGGCGCCCGCGCCTGCACCGAGGCGGCCGTCGACTACGCCAAGGTGCGCGAGCAGTTCGGCCGGCCCATCGGATCGTTCCAAGCCGTCAAGCACCACTGCGCCGACATGCTCGTCGACGCCGAGCTGGCCGCCGCGGCCGCGTGGGCCGCCGCCCGACCGGCAGCCGACGACGGTCAGGCCCGGTTGTCGGCGGCGGTGGCCGCGACCCAGGCGCTGCCCGCCTACCGGCGCTGCGCCGAGCGCAACATCCAGGTGCACGGCGGGGTCGGCTACACGTGGGAGCACGACGCCCACCTCCACCTGCGGCGGGCCGCCTCGCTGGCCGCGCTGTTCGGCGGCGACGGGCCGGCCCCCGGGGAGGTGACCGAGCTGACCGCGGCCGGGGCGCGCCTCGAGCTCACCGTCGACCTGCCGCCCGAGGCCGACGACCATCGGCGCGCGGTCCGGGCGTTCAGGGGCCGCTACGACGCTCTGCCCGTCGGCCAGCGCCGGGCCGCGCTCATCGACGCGGGCTACCTCGTGCCCCACTGGCCGAAGCCCTGGGGCCGGGGAGCCGACGTGGTCGAGCAGCTCGTGATCGAGGAGGAGTTGGTGGATGTCGACCCACCCGACCTCGGGATCGGCACCTGGGTGCTGCCCACCCTGATCCAGAACGGCACACCTGAGCAGATCGAGCGCTGGATCCGTCCGAGCCTCGAGGGGAAGCTCCGCTGGTGCCAGCTGTTCAGCGAGCCCGGCGCCGGCTCCGACGCCGCGGCCATCCAGAGCCGGGCACGTCGCGTGGACGGCGGCTGGGTCGTCAACGGCCAGAAGGTCTGGACGAGCGATGCCCACCGGAGCAACCGCGGCCTCGCCACCGTGCGCACCGATCCCGAGGCGGCCAAGCACGCCGGCCTGACCACGCTGGCGATCGACATGGAGGCCCCGGGGGTCGAGGTGCGCCCTCTGCGCGAGCTGACCGGCGAGACGCTGTTCAACGAGGTCTTCCTCGACGACGTCTTCGTGCCCGACGAGGACGTTGTCGGCGAGGTGGACCGGGGCTGGGCCGTCGCCCGGGCGACGCTCGGCAACGAGCGGGTGTCGATCGGGGGGAACGAGGGCGGGCTCGACCAGCTGCGGGCCGCCGACCTCGTGCCGCTCGCCGAGCGCTACCTGGCGGGTGACGACGGAGCGGCGCGGCAGGTCGGCGTCCTCCTTGCGGAGGACCACGCCATGGCCGCGCTCAACCTCCGGCACATCGGCCGGGCGCTCGCCGGTGGCCCGCCGGGCCCGGAGGGCAACATCACCAAGCTGGTCTCGGCCGAGCACGCGCAGCGGGTCACCGAGCTCGGGATGCGGCTCACCGGGCTGGGCGGGGTGGGGGACGAGGAGCCCGAGGTCGCCGGCGGGTACCTGTTCAGCCGCTGCCTCACCATCGCCGGGGGCACCTCGGAGATCATCCGGAACGTCATCGCCGAACGGCTCCTGGGCCTGCCTCGGGACCCGCTCCAGCGCTGAGGGAGATGCTATGACCCACGACGATGCCGTCAGGCCGGCCCGGAGGTTCCTGCACGTCTGCTACTGCTGCTCGGACACCGGGCCGGTGACGCAGTTCCTGGTCGAGGGCCTGGCCATGCGGCGTGTGATGGGCACCCCGGTGGAGCGGTCGGACGGTGCGATCCTCGGTCTGCCCGGCGAGGTGGAGGGCGGCGCGGACTTCGTCTTCGACGCCCGTGGTCCACGGACGAGCCCCGCGGTCGAGGTGCAGAGCTGGATCGACCCGCCGCTCACCGGCCGTCCCGTCGACGATCCGACCGCGGTCGGCATCCAGGCGCTCGGGGTCTCGGTGCCCGACCTGCCCGAGGTGACCGAGCGCCTCGGCGGGCTGGGGTGCGCCGTCGTGGGGACGGGACGGTCGCCGTTCGGCACCGAGTGGACGACGCTGCGGGATGCCACCGGCGTGACGCTCGACCTGGTGGCCGACGCCACCGTGCCCGAGGACGAGACCCGCATGCGGCACCTTCGGATCACCTGCACCGACCTCGAGCGCTCGCGGCGGTGGTACGAGGGGATGGGGTTCGAGGTGCTGGCCACCGAGTCCCTGAAGGACGCCGCCTTCCTGGGCCGCGCCGACTCCGTGGACGCCGAGGCGGTGCGCCTGCGGCTCCCCGACGAAGCGTTCGAGGCCATCCTGGTCCAGTGGCGCGCCCCCGCCTCCCACGGACGGCACACCCGCGACCCCAACCACGCCGGCCTGTACCGCGCCGCGGTGGGCGTCGACGACACCCGCGCGTCCTACGAGGCGCTGTGCGCCGCCGGCTGGACCTTCGATCGGGCACCGATGCCGATCGAGCTGCGGGGTACGCCGGTGCCCGACATGTGGATCTGCTTCCTGAGCGATCCCGACGGGGTGCCGTTCGAGCTGGTCGAACGCCCGCGGGAGGCGTTCCGCCCCTGAGCGGGCAAGGTGGCGTCAGCCGACCCAGGGAGACTGCAGTGGAGATGTGGGCGCTCGTGGCGCGTGAGTCGATCCGGGACCTCGTGGCCCGGTACAACGCCAACGGGGACACCGGACGGTTCGACGAGGTGGTCGAGCTGTTCACGCCGGATGCCGTGATGGACGTGGCCGGCTCAGGGCCGAAGGTGGGGCACGACGAGATCCGCTCGATCTTCACGACCAGCCGGGACGGCGCCGACTTCGGCGACGCACCCGTGTACCTGCGCCACATGACGGCGACGCACCAGATCGACCTGCTGAGCCCGTCCGAGGCGACGGGGCGTTGCCACTACCTGGTGCTCACCGCCGTCGGGCTCGACCACTGGGGCCGCTACGTCGACGAGTACCGGGCCACCGACGGGCGTTGGCGGTTCTCGAAGCGCCGGGTGACCGTCGACGGCAGGGACCCCCGCTCGCTGTTCGTCCGCGAGGACGGTTAGCCAGGGCTCCCGTCGCGGTCAGGGGTGCCGGCGGCGGGGGGCGGGCCAGTCGTCGGGGCGGAGCAGGGCGTCGGTGCCGCCGTCGAGGTAGACGACCGATCCGACGAAGAACCGGCCCTCGTCGCCGAGGAGGAGCGACACCAACGCAGCGATGTCGTCGGGCCCGCCCGGCCGGCCGATGGGCAGGGGTGTCCGCTCGATGACCCTCGCCGACTCCGGCTCCTGGCGCATCTCCGCCGTGAGCGCCGTCTCGATGTGCCCGGGCGCCACGGCGTTGAGCCGGACGCCACGTCCGGCCCAGGGTTGGCCGGGCGCCTGGCGCCGCACCCAGCGGGCCACCGCCAGCTTGGCCGAGGAGTAGGCCGCGGGACCGCCGACCGCGTCGGCGAGGGCACGAGCCCGCTCCTCGTCTCCCTCCAGGCAGGCGTCGACCAGGTCGTCGTCCACGTTCGGCGCGGTCGTCGCCGCGTTGGAGCTGATGGCGACCGCGGCGCCGGCCGTGCGGGCCAGTGCAGGCCGGAGGCCGACCAGGATCTCGATGCTGCCGAAGTAGTCGATGGACACCACCGTGGAGCCCTGGCGGCCTCCGAAGCCGGACACGCCGGCGAACGTGGCGACGCCGTCGATCTCTCGCCCCGCGACCTCCTCGATCACCCGGCGACGGCCCGCCGCCGTGCCGAGGTCGGCGTCGACGTCGCTGCCGGCCCGGTCGACGCCGATGACGACACGCCCTGTGGCGGCGAGGCGGGCGGCTGTGGCCGCGCCCATGCCCGATGCCGCACCGGAGATGACGACGGTCATGCGGTGACCCTACCGGCTCGGGTGGGCGAGAACTTGATGGTTTTGTCAAGTACGTTGGCGGGGTGGACGTCTACACCGAGGAGGGCTCGCGATGAGCGACGACGGGCACGACCGCGCCGAGGTCGAGGAGGCGTTCCGCCGCTACTTCCTGACCGGGATCGCCGGGGAGGACTGGATCGCCTGGTCGCAGCTGTTCACCGACGACGCCGTCTACCACGACCACTTCTGGGGCACGTTCCACGGGCCGTCGGAGATCCAACGGTTCCTGGAGGGAACGATGTCGTTCGCGTCCCACGTGTACTCGGTGCTGGTCTGGTATGTGATCGACGGCGACCGGATCGTCTACGAGGTGCGCAACCGGGCGGACCACCTCGAGCCGGGGGAGCCGCCCATCGAGTTCCCGTCGCTGCAGGTCATCGAGTACGCGGGCGGCGGGAGGTGGTCCTCGGAGGAGGACTGGTGGACCGTGCAGGACATGAAGCGCTTCAACCAGCGGTACGCGGCGGCCTGCCAGGCGCACGGCCCCGAGCACGAGCCGCGGCTCTCGCGCCTCGACTGGGGCCCGTGGGTCGACTGGGCGCGACCGGCGCCGGGGGACCGGCCCACGCCGTCCTGGTACGGGCGCGACGACGTCACGCCGATCACCCGGCTGAGCGACATGACCTTCGGCGCACGGGCATCCTGAGGCGGGTGGTGGTCCTCCCGCCCCCGTTCGCCCGGTCGCGGTCAGCCAGGTCCTGCCGCGGCTGGGGCCGGGGCCGGGGCCGCCACGCCCCAGGCGGCCAGCAGGTCGTCGACCGTCCAGAGGGTGCCGACGAACGGCAGGGTGTGGCGCATCATCGATGCGACGTGCTCGGCCGGGGCGCCGGCGACGGCGTCGCGGGCGATGACCACGTCGAAGTCCTCGTCCGTCGCCTCGGTGGAGGCGACGGGGATCGCCACGTTGGCCGAGATGCCGGCGAAGACGATCGTGCGCACCCCCACGTTCCTCAGCAGGTTGTAGGTCTCGGTGCCGTACGTCGGCGAGAAGCCGCTGTGGCGGGGGAGCACGAGGTCGTCGGGGCCGACCCCGATCTCGGGGATCACCTGCGTGGCCGGGTGGTCCGCGTGCCAGTCGGCCTGGGCATCGACCAGCCGCTCGAACAGCGGTGGCCGGCGGTTGCTCGAGCGGTTGCCGGCTACCGGCACGTAGGTGAGGTGCACGACGAGGATGCCCGCGGCCCGAGCCCCCTGGGCGAGCCGAGCCATCGCGGGGATGACGGGTGCGGCGGCCTTGGCGATGGTGTGCATGATCGTGTGCTCGGCGCTGAGCAGACCGTTCTGGCACTCCACGAACAGCACGGCGGTGGTCGACGGGTCCGGTGGGTTGGTCGTCACGTCGCGAGCTTAGCTTGACGGAATCGTCAAGACCGAGGGCACCGGAGCGTCCGGTGCACGTCGTGAGCGCCGAGGGCATCGGGCGATGATCCAGTTCGAGCCGACCGAGCTCACCGCAGGCGAGCGGGCGCTGCAGGCCGAGGTCCGGGCCTTCCTGGTCGAGGAGCTGCCGCGGGGGTCGTTCGCCCCCGGCCTCGGCATGAACGGTGCCAAGGACCCCGCCTTCTCGGCCAGGCTCGGCGAGCGGGGTTGGCTCGGCATGGCCCTCCCCACGCGCTACGGCGGCCACGACCGCACCGCGGTCGACCGCTTCGTCGTCACCGAGGAGCTGCTCCGCTGGGGCGCGCCGATCGGGCACCACTGGGTGGCCGACCGTCAGTCGGGCCCCGTCATCGCCCGCTACGGGACCGAGGCGCAGAAGCAGCGCTTCCTGCCCGGCATCGCCCGGGGCGAGCTGTCGTTCTCGATCGGGATGAGCGAGCCCGACAGCGGCAGCGACCTCGCCTCGCTGTCGACCCGGGCGATCCGCGACGGCGACGGCTGGGTCGTGTCCGGGCGCAAGGTCTGGACGACCCTCGCCCACGAGAACGACTGGATCATCGTCCTGTGCCGCACGTCGCCGATCGAGGACACCGGCGACAAGCGCCTGGGCCTGTCGCAGCTCATCGTGGACCTGCGCTCGCCCGGCCTCCAGGCCCACCCCGTCCCCTTCATCGACGGCGGCGCCGACTTCTGCGAGGTCGTGCTGGACGAGGTGTTCGTGCCCGGCGACCTGGTCCTGGGCGAGGTGGGCGACGGCTGGGCGCAGAACACCTCCGAGCTGGCGTTCGAGCGCGGTGGGCCGGATCGGTGGCTGAGCACCTATCTCGTCGTCGAGGAGCTGCTGCGGGCGCACGAGCAGGGTGATGTGCCGGGCGAGGTCGTCGACCTGCTGGGCGGTGCGGGGGCGATGTACTGGGTGCTGCACAACCTGTCGCTGTCGATCGCCCGGGCCGTCGACCGCGGGGAGGCGCCGTCGCTCCAGGCGGCGCTGGTCAAGGAGGTGGGGACGCGGTTCGAGCAGGACGTGCTGGACGCGGTGGTGGCGCTCGTCGACCACGAGCCCGGCCTGCCGGCCGAGTCCGGGCTCGAGCGCCTCCTGGTCGCCGCGACGCTCACCGCGCCCTCGTTCACCATCCGGGGCGGGACGAACGAGATCCTGCGCTCCGTCGTGGCCAAGGGCCTGCGAAGCCGGTGAAGGTCGACCCGGTCCTCGTCGACACCGTCGACCGCCTGCTCGCCGAGGCCTGCACGTTCGCGGTCGTCGAGCGCGCCGAGGCGGAGGGGTGGTGCGCCGCTGCCTGGGACCCGCTGGCGCAGGCCGGGTTCCCCTGGATCTCGGTGCCGGAGGACGCGGGTGGCCCGGGCGGGACGCTGGCCGACGCGCTGGCCGTGCTGCGGGCCGTCGGTCGCCACGCGGCGCCGGTGCCGGTGGCCGAGACGGGGGTGCTCGCCGGCTGGCTCGCGGCGAGCGTCGGCTTCCCGGTGGGCTCGGGCCCGGCCACCGTCGTGCCCGACCCCGGTGCGCTGCGCGTGGCTGCCGGCCGCGTCGAGGGCGAGGCCGTCGTGGCCTGGGCGCACCGCGCCGCCCGGATCCTGGCGCTCGTCCCCACGTCGTCCGCCTGGCTCGTCGTGGCGGCGACGCCCGACCAGCTCGACATCACGTCGCGGTCGAACCTGGCGGGGGAGCCGCGCGACCGCGTGCGCTTCGCCGTCGACCTGGCCGATCTCGAGCACGCCACGGCACCCGCCGGCGTGGACGGGAGGGCGCTGCGGTGCCGCGGGGCGCTCACCCGGGTCGCGATGGCCGCCGGCGCGCTGGATCGGCTCGGCGAGCTGACCGTCGACTACGCGCACGCTCGCCAGCAGTTCGGTCGCCCGATCGCCGCCTTCCAGGCCGTCCAGCACCATCTGGTCTCGGTCGCCGAGGCGGCGGCGCGGGCCGCGATGGCGGCCGACGTGGCGGGGCGGGAGCTGGCCCGTGGCCCGGCGGACGTCGCGGTCGCCGCGGCCAAGGTGGTCGCCGACGAGGCCGCGGTCGAGGCGACGAGGGCGGCCCACCAGGTGCACGGGGCGATGGGGGTCACGCGCGAGTACCCCCTGCACCACATGTCGCGTCGCCTGTGGGCCTGGCGCCACGAGTACGGCGACGCCCGGTCGTGGCGGCGCGTCCTCGGCGCCGGCCTGGTGGCCGGGGGCGCCGACGAGCTGTTCCCCACGATCACCGGTTGAGCGACGGTCGGCCTTTGCCGATCGAGCCCGGGGTGACATACTTGACGAGTTCGTCAACTGTGGAGGAACAGCCATGTCGCTCGCCGGGGAGACGAGGGCCGAAGCGCCCGTGGTCGACTACGGCCTCTACGACGCCGACGAGCACTACTACGAGGCGGAGGACGCCCTCACCCGCTATCTCGACCCCGAGTTCCGTCATGTCGTGCGCTGGATCGAGATGGGTGGACGGCGCACGCTCCTCGTCAACGACCGTCTCCTGACCGTCGTGCCGAACCCGACCTACGACCCAGTCGGGGTCCCCGGATCGCTCGAGCGGTACTTCCGCGCCGAGAACGTCGAAGGCGCCCCGATCAGGGACATCATCGCCATGCACCCGCTGCAGCCCGAGTACCGCGATCGCGACGAGCGCGTCGCGCTGCTGGACCGGCAGGGGGTGGACTTCACCTGGCTGCTGCCGAGCCTGGGCCTCGGGCTCGAGGAGATGCTGCTCGACGACCCCGCCGCGCTCTACGCCGTGTTCGGCGCCTACAACCGCTGGCTCGACGACGACTGGGGCTACGACCGCGACGGTCGCATCCAGACCGGCCCCATGATCTCGCTCGTCGACCCCGTGCGGGCCGAGGCCGAGGTGCAGCGGGCGCTCGACCGGGGCGCCCGCTTCGTGACCTTCCGGCCGGCGCCGGTGGCCGTCCCCGGCAGCCCCCGGTCGCCCGGTGACCGGGCCCACGACCGGGTCTGGGCCATGCTCGCCGAGGCCGGTGTCGTCGCCGCCATCCACGCGGCCGACTCCGGCTACGGCAAGTACATCCGTGACTGGGGCGAGTCCAGCCGCTACTCGGGCCTCAAGAGCTCGCCCCTCACCGAGGTGCTCTCGGTCAACATCGAGCGACCGATCTTCGACATGATCGCGGCGATGGTGTGCCACGGCATCTTCGACCGGCACCCCGAGCTGCGGGTCGCCAGCCTCGAGCTGGGAGCCGGGTGGGTGCACGACCTGATCCGGCGCTTCCGCTCGAGCTACGGCAAGACGCCACAGCTCTTCGAGCGCGACCCGGTGGAGTCGTTCGTCGAGCATGTGTGGATCGCGGCCTTCTACGAGGACGACATCGTCGACCTACGTGGCCACATCGGCGCCGATCGGATCCTGCTCGGGTCCGACTTCCCCCACCCGGAGGGACTGGCCGAGCCCCGGGCCTGGCTGCCCGACTTCGCCGGCCTCACGGCCGACGAGCGCCGCAAGGCCCTCCGCGAGAACCTGCGCGAGCTCTCCGGGCGATGACGCACGAGCCGGCGGCCATGCCGGGCAGGGCGGCCCCCGGGCTCGACGGAGGCTCCGGCGCGGGCGAGGACCTGCGCGAGGTGATGCGCACGGCGCGCTCGATCCGGCGGTTCACCGACGCGCCGGTCGACGACGGCATCCTGCGGCGGTGCCTCGAGGCGGCGACCTGGGCGCCGTCGGGCGGCAACCAGCAGCCCTGGCGGTTCGTGGTGCTCCGTTCGCCCGAGGCTCGCGCCGCGATCGCCGAGGGCGCCCGCGGCGCGCTCGAGGTCACCCAGCACGTCTACCGCCTGGAACGGCCCGCGCCCGACGACCGCTCATCCCGGGCCCGGTCGGCTCGCGCCGTGTTCGAGCTCCACGACGGTGCCGCCACCGTCCCCGCGGCCGTGCTCTTCGCCGTCCGGCACCAGCGCGGCGCGACGCCGCTCCTGCAGGGTGCGTCGGTCTACCCGGCCATGCAGAACTTCCTGCTGGCCGCCCGCATCGAGCGTCTGGGCACGGTCATCACCGGCTGGCACGTGGCGGGCGAGGCCGGACTGCGCGCGGCGGTGGGCGTGCCCGACGAGTGGATGCTCGCCGCGCTGGTCGTCGTCGGCTGGCCGCGCGGCCGTCACGGCCCCGTGCGGCGCAAGCCGGTCGAGGAGGTCGCCGCGCTCGATCGCTGGGACCAGTCGCTGTGACCAGGTAGGAGGCAGGAGAGTAGATGTCTGATCGACTGTGTGAGGGACGGGTGTGCATCGTCACCGGCGGTGGTCGAGGGCTCGGGCGGGAGTACGCCCGGCGGCTCGCCGGGCACGGCGCCCAGGTCGTGGTGAACGATCTCGGCGGCGCTCGCGACGGCTCGGGCAGCGACGCGGGCCAGGCGCGCTCCGTCGTGGACGAGATCGTCGCCGCCGGCGGCCACGCGGTCGCCAACACCGACGACATCAGCACCTTCGCCGGTGCCGAGCGGATCGTGGCCCAGGCGATCGACGCCTTCGGCGGCCTCGACGTCGTCGTCAACAACGCCGGGATCCTGCGCGACCGCATGCTCTTCTCGATGACCGAAGAGGAGTGGGACGCGGTGGTCAGGGTGCACCTCAAGGGGACGTTCGCCACATCCCGCTTCGCCGCCGAGCACTGGCGCGACCGGGCCAAGGCGGGCCAGGCCAACGACGCCCGGATCATCAACACGACCTCCGTCGCCGGCCTCTACGCCAACCCCGGGCAGACCAACTACGGATCGGCCAAGGCGGGCATCGCCACGTTCACCCAGATCGCCGCCCAGGAGCTCGTCCGCTACGGGGTCACGGTCAACGCCGTCGCGCCCGGCGCGCTGACCCGCCTGACCGAGGACCTCGACCTTCCCGACGAGATGGTCCAGCGCTTCGATCCGCGCTGGGTGGCACCGGTCGTCGTCTGGCTGGCGTCACCTCGGTCGGCGGACGTCACCGGGCAGGTCATCGAATCGTCGGGCCTGGTGCTGGCGATCGCCGAGGGCTGGCGCCGCGGGCCGTCGAGCGAGAAGGTGCCGACCGAAGCCGCCGAGGTCGACGCCGCCGTGCGCGAGCTGTTGGCCGAGGCCACCCCCCGGACGACGATGGCCGACGTGTCCTGACGCCTCGTCAGGCGGCGTCCGGGGGTGTGCCGCTGCTCTGCTGGCCGAGCGACCGCGCCAACCGATCGACGAGGTGGACGATCTCGTGGGCGCAGCGGACGAAGGCGTCGGTCTCGCCGCCGCCGGGGTCGGCGACCTCCTCCCAGGACGCGAGCTCGACGGCTTCCAGACCGAGGGCAGCGATCCGGCCGGTCAGCGGCGTCGGCCCCGCGACCAGGTCACGGCACAGCCGCTTCAAGGTCGCCGTCCGAGGCGCTGCCGTGGGGTGCTCGCGACGCACCCACTCGACGTGCTCCGGCGCCAGCCCGATGATCAGATCGGCCACCACGAGATCGGCCCCGCCGGCCTGGTGGCTGCGGTGGCCGGCCGCCTCGAGCCCCACCGCGGCGAGCGCGGTCCGCGTGCGCGGTGACGGTACGAGGCCCTCGATCACCAACGTCCCGGCGGTCACCACCGGCACCTGCGGCAGGCGGGCGGCCAGCGCAGCGCCGGCGATCACCGACCGGGTGGCGTTGCCCGTGCAGAGGACGAGGACCGGCGCGGTCGAGGGGGTCACTTGAGGGCGGAGAAGAGGCCCGTCGGGAAGGCGCCGTAGGCCTGGCGCATGCCGGTGACCAGCTCGTCGGCCTCGAGGTAGCCGCCCGACCGGGACGTGTAGCGGTGCGCCGTCTGCTCCCAGCCCGCCATCCGGATCACGGTGTCGCCCTCGACGCGGAGGACCTGGCCGGTGAGCCAACCGGAGGCACCGGATGCGAGGTAGGCGACCAGACCCGACGTCGTCCGAGGGTGGAGCGGGTCGTAGCCGTCGTCGGACACGTTGGGCCCGGTGTCGGCCGAGATCGTGGCGGACATGCGGGTCAGGGCGACGGGCGACACGGCGTTGCACGTCACGTCGTAGCGGGCCATCTCCATGGCGGTGACCAGGGTGAGCGCGGCGATCCCCGCCTTGGCGGCCGCGTAGTTCGCCTGGCCGATGTTGCCCTTGAGCCCCGCCCCCGACGTGGTGTTGACGATCCGTCCCCGGCTGTCACCACCCGACTTGGCGACCGACCGCCAGTGGTCGCAGGCGTGCCTGGTCATCTGGAAGGTGCCCTTGAGGTGGACCGAGATCACCGCGTCGAAGTCGTCCTCGCTCATCGAGGTGATCATCCGATCGCGCAGGATCCCGGCGTTGTTCACCACCGCGTCGAGCCGTCCGTAGCGGTCGACGGTGTCACGGACCATCCGGGCGCACGCGGTCCAGTCGGCGACGGAGCCCTGGTCGGCCACGGCCTCACCACCGTTCTCGTGGATCTCGCGCACGACGGCATCGGCCGGGTCCTCGGAGGTCGTGCCGCCGTCGATGCCCACCCCGGGATCGACGACCACGACCCGGGCACCCTGCCGGGCGAGCTCGAGGCAGTGCTGGCGGCCGATGCCGCGGCCACCGCCGGTGACGATGCAGACGCGGCCTTCGCACAGTCGATCGGACATGGTCATACCTTAGAAGTTGACGCTATCGTCAAGCCACTGGTCGTTTGCGCCGGAAGGGGGGCCATGTCGGGCCGACAGGCCACCGAAATCGCGTGGGACGTACGGTCCGAGCCAGTGGTCGAGACCGTGACCGACAGCTCGGAGGCGGAGGCGTCGGCGCCCGCGTCACAGCTCGGGTGCTACGTGCTGCCGGGTGGCACCCGCTCGCCTCGCCGGGCGGTCGGCCAGGCCCGGGCCGCCGAGGCCCTGGGGCTGGGCACGGTGTGGATCGGTGAGCGCTACGACACCAAGGACCTGCCGTCGCTCGCCGGCGCCCTCAGCCAGGTCACCGACCGGGCCCGGATCGGGGCCGCGGTCACCCACGTCGGCACCCGGCACCCGATGGCCCTGGCGTCGATGGGTCAGACGCTGCAGGACCTCTCGGGCGGCCGGTTCCTGCTCGGCTTCGGCCGCTCGGCGTCGTGGCGGTGGCGGGCCTACGGGCTGGCCGAGCCGACGTCGCGGGTCCTGGCCGACACGGTCGACGTCCTCCGTCGCCTGTGGGCGGGCGACACGGTGAGCTACGACGGCCCGGCGGGCCACTTCCCGGAGCTGCGCCTCGGCGAGAGGCCCGACGTGCCACCGCCGCCCGTGCTGCTCGCCGCCGTCGGCCCGCGGACGCTGGCCGTCGCCGGACGGGCCTTCGACGGCGTGATCCTGCACCCGTTCCTGACGCCGGACGCGGTCGGCCGATCGGTCGCCGCGGTGCACGAGGCGGCTCGCGCCGCCGGCCGTGACCCGGCGGCCCTGCGCTGCTACGCCACGGTCGTGGTGGCGCCCGACCGCCCGGCCGGCGACGTCGCGGTGGCGGTGGGCGCCCGGGCCGCGGGGTACCTCCAGGTGGAGGGGCTCGGCGACGCGCTCGTGGGTGCCAACGGCTGGGACCCCGCCGCGCTGGCCCGGTATCGCAGCCAGCCGGCTCTGGCCGGCTTGGGCGGCCGTTCGGCCGCCAGGACATTGCGCCGCGCCGAGATGGTGGCGCTGGGCCGCACGCTGCCGGACCGTTGGTTGCCGTCCTCGTCGGCCGTCGGCGACGCCGCCGCGTGCGCCAGGCGGCTCGACGAGTACCTCGACGCGGGCGCCGACGAGCTCGTGCTCCACGGCAGCACGGCCGACGACCTCGCCGGCGTGGTCGCCGCGTTCGAGGACGGGCGGGCGGCGTGACCACGGCCCTGGACGACCCCGAGCGGGTGCGGGCCGCCCTGCGGGACTGGATCGCCGAGCGCCTGCCCGCCGACCGGCCGGCGGCCGTGCACGGCGTCGAGGTGTCGGAGCTGGCCTCGCCGGGCGCCGGCCAATCCAGCGAGACCGTGCTGTTCTCGGTCAGCTGGCGCGAGGGGAGACGGGATCGCACGGGCCGCTATGTGCTGCGCTGCCAGCCCCGGGCCAACCAGATCTTCCTCGACGCCGACGTCGGGCGCGAGTTCCGGGTCCTGCAGGCGCTGGGGGCCGGTTCCGGGGTCCCCGTGCCGCCCGTGCTGGGGGCGGAGCCCGACCCGGGGGTGCTCGGCGTGCCGTTCTTCGTGATGGCGAGGGTGGCCGGGACGGTCCCCCAGGGCAAGCCGTCGATCCACACCGTCGGCTGGCTGCCCACGCTCACCGCCGGCCGGCGGGCGCGCCTGTGGAGTGGCGCGCTCGACACGCTCGTCGCCGTCCATCGGGTCGACTGGCGGTCGGCCCATGCCTTCCTGCTCGAGCCCGACGGTGAAGAGACCGACCTCGCCGGCCACGTCGAGCGGCTGGCGCGCTGGTACCGGTGGGTGACCGGTGGGCGGGCGTTCCCGGTCACCGACGCGGCGCTGGAGCACGTCGTGGCCACCGCCCCGACGGTGTCGGCGGGCGAACCGGTGCTGGTCTGGGGCGATGCCCGCGTCGGGAACATGATCTTCCGCGACGACCTGTCGGTCGCAGCCGCCATCGACTGGGAGCTGGCGACGATCGGGCCCGCCGGCCTCGACCTCGGCCACTGGCTGTTCTTCGACCAGCTCCTCACCGAGGCGAGCGGCGTCGACCGACTGGCGGGGTTCCCCGACCGGGCCACCACCATCGCCCGCTACCGCGAGCGGTCCGGCCGCCCGGTCGACGACGTCGGCTGGTTCGAGACCCTGGCCGCGCTGTTCACGGCGACGACGGTGATCCGCCAGGCCGACATCGGGGTGGGGCAGGGACGGCTGGCGCCGGACACCCGGCTGGGCCACGACAACGCCATCACGCGGGTGCTCGCCCGCGACCTCGGCCTCCCCCTCCCGGAGCTGTCGCGGGACTGGCTGGCCCACCGCCACGCGATCCCGCCGATCCCTCCGAAGAGGGCCGCATGGACCTAGAGGTCTCGCCCGCCGACGCGACCTTCCACGACGAGGTGCGCACCTGGCTCCACGAGAACGCTCCGTCGGGACCGCGGCCGCGCGGGGGGACACCGATGCGCGAGTTCGACCTCGCCTGGCAGCGCACGCAGTGGGACGGCGGCTGGGCGGGCGTCAACTGGCCGGTCGAGAACGGCGGGCGGGGCCTGTCGCTGCTGCAGCAGGTCATCTGGTACGAGGAGTACGCGAAGCTCGGGCTCCCCGGCATCGACACCTGCTTCGTCGGCAACAGCCACGCCGGTCCGACCCTGATCGCCCGGGGGTCCGCAGCTCAGAGGACCACCCACCTCCCGCCGATCCTCCGCGGTGAGGTCGTCTGGGCGCAGGGCTTCTCGGAACCGGGGGCCGGATCCGACCTCGCCTCGCTCCAGACCCGGGCGACGGTCGACGGCGACCAGCTCGTGGTCACGGGCCAGAAGGTCTGGACCAGCTTCGCCGACCTCGCCGACTGGCAGGAGCTGCTGGTGCGCACCGACGGGGACGCGCCGAAGCACAAGGGCATCACGTGGGTGATCTGCGACATGCACAGCCCGGGCATCGAGGTCCGGCCGATCGCCACCATCGACGGCGAGCGCCACTTCGCCGAGGTGTTCTATGACGAGGTGCGGATCCCGCTCGCCAACGTCGTCGGCGACGTCGACGACGGTTGGAGCGTCGCGATGTCCACCCTGTCCTTCGAGCGCGGCACGGCGTTCACCGCCAGCCAGGTGAACCTGGCCGAGACCGTCGAGCACCTCATCGAGCTGGCCAGGGAACGGATCGGTCCGGACGGCCGGCGGCCGGCGATCGAGGACGACGAGATCGCCCGCCGGCTGGCCACCGCCCGCGCCGAGGTCGCCGCCCTCCGGGCGATGACCTACGCCGGTGTCTCGCGCAACGCGCGGCGGACCGAGCCCGGCCCCGAGGGCTCGATCCTGAAGCTCTTCTACGCCGAGACGGCGCAGCGCGTGTACCGGCTCGCCTTCGACATCATCGGGCGTGAGGGACTGCGCGGTGGTCCGGCCGGCGCGTCGCGGGACTGGCTCCACGACTACCTGCAGTCGTACTCGTTGTCCATCGCCGGGGGGACCTCCGAGATCATGCGCAACATCATCGGCGAGCGCGTGCTCGGGCTGCCCCGCTGAGGAAGGACCGTCGATGGACCTGCTTCCCTCTCCGGAACAAGACGAGATCGTCGCCGCGGTCGCGGCCCTGCTCGCCGCCGAGCTGCCCACCCCGCCCGCCGGCCCCGCGCCGGACCCGGCGGCGGGGCCCCCACCTCTCGACCGGGCGCTCTGGGCGAGGTGCGCGGGCCTGGGGTGGTTCGGCCTCGGCCTCGACCCGGCGGCGGGCGGCGTCGGCTACGGGCTGGCGGAGGAGGCGTTGGTGTTCCGGGAGGTCGGCCGGCACCTGGCGCCGGGGCCGTTCCTGCCGACCGTGCTGGGTGCCCGGGTCGCAGTGGCCGCCGGGGTCGCCGACATCGCGGGCGCCATCCTCGGCGGTGCGGCCGTCGTCGGCCTGGCCGAGCTGCGTGACGGTCGGTGCACCGCCGAGGAGGTGGCCGGCGAGCTCGACCTCTACGACTGCGCCGGGGCCGAGCTGGTGCTGGTCGCGACCCCGGAGGGCGCAGCCCTGGTGGAGCCGGCGGCGCTCGAGGCGATGGAGCCCGTCGCCTGCCTCGATCCCGGGACCGGCATGGCGACGGCGCGTGCCCCGCACGTCCGCCCGCTCGCCTGGGTGCCCGGCGAGGTCGAGCCGACCTTCCAGCGGGGCGCGGTGCTGGTGGCCGCCATGTTGAGCGGGGTGGCCGAGGCGGCGCGCGATCTGGGTGCGGGGCACGCCCGGGAGCGGATCCAGTTCGGCCGGCCGATCGGCGTGCACCAGGCGGTCAAGCATGCGTGCACCGACATGGCGGTGCGGGCCGAGGCCGCCGCGTGCCAGACGTTCCTCGCCGCCCTGACCGTCGAAGAGGGCCTGGACGACGCGGCGTTCCAGGTGGCGTCGGCCAAGGTCGTCGCCGGCGATGCCGCGCTGCGCAACGCCCGGGCGAACATCCAGGTGCACGGCGGGATGGGCTTCACGTGGGAGCACGGAGCCCACCGGTTGCTCAAGCGCGCCCACCTGCTCGGCCGGCTCTTCGGCGACCGCTACCACCACCTCGCCGACCTGGTCGCCCTGCCCGCGGCCCACTGACGGACGACGACGAGACGGAGGCCCTGCGTGCCCACCACGACAGCTGTGCCGATCGGCATCGAGCGGAACCTGCTCGCCGCGCCCCAGGTGGCTCGCGCGCGGGTGGACGTCTACTCGGGGGTGGCCCGCCTGGCCCGCACGGTGTGGGCCAGCGAGGTGCGCCCGGCCGGCACCCGGCCCGGTGCCGCGGTGATGATCTGCCACCCCTCGGCCAACTTCCTCGGCCACTACGCCCTGCCCGGCCTGGCGGCCCGGGGCCTGGCCGGCATCGGGCTCACCACCCGCTACGTCGGCAACGACACGGCGCTCATCATGGAGAACTGCCTGCTCGACATCGGCGCCATGGTGGGTCACCTGCGCGCCAGGGGTTACGAACGGGTCGTGGTCGTCGGCAACTCCGGCGGCGCATCGATCGTCCCCTACTACCAGGCGCAGGCCGAGTCACCGTCGGTGTCCGACCCGCCCGGGGGAGGGCCCGACCTCACCCGGGCCGAGCTACCCCCGGCCGACGCCGTCGCGCTGCTCAACGCCCACCCGTCGCGGGCCCGGCTCTGCACCGAATGGCTCGATCCGGCCATCGTCGACGAGCACCAGCCCTTCGAGCGCGACCCTGCGCTCGACATGTACGACCCGGGCAACGGCCCGCCCTACGGCCCCGAGTTCGTCGAGCGGTACCGGCGGGCCCAGCTCGACCGGAACCGGCGCATCTCGCGCTGGGCCGCGGCGCAGCTCCGGGCCGTGGAGGCCCCGGGGCACCGCCCGTCGGGCTTGGACGACCTGGCCTTCGTCGTGCCGGGCACGACGGCCGACCTGCGGATGCTCGACGGTGCGATCGATCCCAGCGACCGGAAGGTGGGCACGTCGTTGTGGGGGCCGCCGGCGGTGGCCAACCACCTCCCGGCGGGCATCGGGCGGTGCACGACGCTGCGGTCGTGGCTGAACCAGTGGTCGGTGGACCACTCGCTCGGCGACTCGCTCCGCTGGCTGCCCGAGGTCGAGGCCCCGGTCCTGGTGCTGTCGCCGACCGCGGACCCGACCGTCCTCCCGCACATGGGGCGCGAGATGTACGAGGCCGCGGTCAAGGCACCGCGCGAGATCGTCGAGCTGCAGGGGGCGACCCACTACTTCGAGGGCCGGCCCGACATCCTCGACCGGGCGCTCGACGCCCTGGCCGCATGGGTCGAGCGGGCCGTCGGCGGTGCGGCGTGAGCCGGCGGGTGGCGGTCGCCGGTGTGGCGCTGTCCGACGTCGGGCGGGTCGACGGTACCACGCCCTACGGGCTCGCCGCCCAGGCGTCCCGGCGGGCGCTGGCCGACGCCGGCCTCGTCCGCGCCGACATCGACGGCCTGTGCTCCACCGCGCTCGGCACGTTGGAGCCCATCGACGTGGGCGAGTACCTCGGCCTGCGACCACGGTGGCTCGACTCCACCAGCGTCGGGGGCGCGTCGTGGGAGGTCATGGCCGCGCACGCCGCCGACGCCATCGCGCAGGGCCATGCCGACGTGGTGCTGCTCACCTACGGATCGACCGCCCGCTCCGACCTCCGGCGGGGCCTGCGCACGGCCAACCTCGACTGGGGATCGCGTGGCCCGCAGCAGTGGGAGGCACCGTTCGGCATCAGCCTGATCTCGAAGTACGCCATGGCGGCGCGGCGGCACATGCACGAGTACGGCACGACCGTGGAGCAGCTCGCCGAGATCGCGGTGGCCGCCCGGGCCAACGCGGCGCTCAACCCCGAGGCCCAGGTGCGCGACCCCATCACGGTCCACGACGTGCTGGCCGGACCGGTGATCGCCGACCCCTTCACCAAGCTGCAGTGCTGCCTGCGCTCCGACGGCGGCGCGGCGGCGGTGCTCGTCGCCGACGACCGGGTGACGGACCTCGCCAAGCCCCCGGTCTGGGTGCTCGGGACGGGCGAGCACGCCTCCCACGTGTCGCTCGGCCAGTGGTCCGACTACACGAGCGGGCCCGCGGCGGTGTCGGGGCGGCTGGCGTTCGAGCGAGCGGGGGTGACCCCTGACGAGATCGACGTCGCCGAGCTGTACGACGCCTTCACCTCCATGTTGCTGATCACGCTGGAGGACCTGGGGTTCTGCGCGCCGGGTGAGGCCGGGTCCTTCGTCGAGGGAGGCCGCCTGCGCGTCGACGGCGAGCTGCCGACCAACACCGACGGCGGCGGCCTCAGTGCCTGCCACCCCGGCCAGCGCGGGCTGTTCCTGCTCGTCGAGGCGGTGCGCCAGCTGCGGGGCGAGGCCGGCGAGCGCCAGGTGCCCGACGCCCGGCTGGCCTGTGTCAGCGGCACCGGCGGGTGGTTCTGCTCGTGCGGCACGATGATCCTGGGCGCCGACTGATGCCGCCGGCGTCGGACCCGGTCGAATCCCCGTTGCGGGGCAGCTTCGCGACGCTCGGGGAGGCGATGGAGGCCGCCGCGGTCCAGCTCCGTGACCACGAGGCCTACGTGGAGGACGGACGGCGGATCACGTTCGGCAACTGGATCGGGGCCGCCGATGCCCTGGCGGCCACGCTGGCCGAGCGGGGCGTCCGGGCAGGCGACGTGGTCGCCCTGATGCTGCCGCCCTGCATCGACTACGCCGTCTGCTACGCCGCCGCCGTCCGGATGGGAGCGGTGGTCACCGGCATCAACACCCGGCTCGGGCCCCGCGAGGTCGCCGCCATCGTGGACCGGGCCGAGCCGGTGCTGGTCATCCGCGACGAGCAGCTGCCCCTCGCCCGGCTGCCGGCGCACGCGCCGGTCATGGCCCGGGCCGACCTCGCCGCAGCGTGCGCCGGGCCGGTCCTGCCGGCCCGGCCGGCGAGCGCCCGGCCCGACGACCCCGTCGTGATCATCTGGACCAGCGGCACGACCGGCCTCCCCAGAGGCGCGTGGTTCGACCACCCGGCCCTGCACGCTGCGGTGGACTCGGCCGGCGTGCTCAGCCGACCCTTCGACCGCCGCCTGTCGTCGACGCCGTTCGCACATGCCGGCTACATGGCCAAGGTCTGGGAGCAGCTGGCGTGGGCCACGACCATCGTGATCAGCCCGACGCCCTGGTCGGCCGACGACACGGTGCGGCTGCTCGACCACGAGCGGATCACCGTGGCGGGCGCGGTGCCGACCCAGTGGGCCAAGGCCCTCGACCATCCGCAGCTTGCCCAGGCCGACCGCTCCCAGCTGCGACTGTGCGTGACGGCGACCGCCCCGCCGACGCCCGAGCTGGTCGAGCGGATGGCCGTGCAGCTGGGCTGCCCGGCGGTGGTGCGCTACGCCATGACCGAGGCCCCGTCGATCACCGGCACCGAACCCGGCGACCCTCCCGACGCGCTGTTCCACAGCGTCGGCCGTCCCCAGGCCGGGGTGGAGGTCGACCTGAGGGACGGCGCCGGTCGGCCGGTGCCGGCAGGGGAGGCCGGCAGGGTGCACGTGCGCTCAGCCGGTGCGATGCGCGGGTACTGGCGCGACGAGGAGCACACCGCCGAGGTGCTCGGCGCCGACGGATGGTTGCGCAGCGGCGACGTCGGCCGCTGGGACGCCGACGGGAACCTCGTGCTCGTCGGGCGAGCGTCCGACATGTACATCCGGGGCGGCTACAACGTGTACCCGCTCGAGGTCGAGAACGTGCTGGTCGAGCACCCGGCCGTCGCCGGTGCCAGCGTGGTCGGCGTCATGGCGCCGGTCATCGGCGAGATCGGCGTCGCCTTCGTCGTCCCCGACGCCCACGCCCCACAGCCGCAGGCGACCGAGCTGCAGGCCTGGTGCCGCCGCCACCTCACCGACTACAAGGTGCCCGACGAGGTGGTCTTCGTCGACGCGCTGCCGTTGACCGCCATGCTCAAGGTCGACAAGGCCGCGCTGCGGGCCATGGCCGACGCGCCCGGCGGCTGAGCCCGCTCAACCCGGTGCCGGCCGGAACACCGGTGCGGTGATGTCCGGCGTGAGCTCCCGGAAGCCCACCTCGACCGCCATGCCGATCCGCAGGTCGGCGGGGTCGCAGTCGACGACGTTGGTCATGACCCGGGGGCCCTCCTCGAGGTCGACGGCGGCGACGACGTAGGGCACGCGTGCCGCGAAGGGCGGGAGGTCGTTCACGTGGACCGTCGAGTGGGTGTAGAGCGTCGCCCGCCCGCTCGCCTCCTCCCAGACGACGTCCTCGCTCCAACACGACGGGCAGAAGGGCCGGGGGTAGTGGTGCGCCAGCCCGCACGCGTCGCAGCGGCGGATGAGGAGACGACCCTCGCGGGCCGCGTCCCAGAACGGCCGGCTCTCGGCCTCGATCGTGGGGAGGTCGAAGCGGGGGCCGTCAGCCATCTCGGTGGTCACCGTCATCGATCGTCCCTCCTGCGCGCCCCGTCGCGTCCGTCGGGCAGGGCACACCGAAGCTAGGTGACCGCCCGGCGGTGCCACAGGTCGGAGGGGCCGTCGACACGGCGTCGACACACGTCGCCGTCAGCGCAACCAGGGCTCGGTGTACTGGGCGTCGCGGGCGGCCTTCATCCCGGCCGTGCCCTCACGGTCGATGATGTCGCGGAAGGTCCGGCCGTCGGGAGCCCTCGCGCTGGCGCTGTCGCCGAGGGTGATCGCGTCGCGGGCGTCGCCCGTGGTGCGGCCGGCTGCATCCCCGGCCGCCTCCGCGATGGCGTCGACGGTGCGCTTGTTGAGCAGCAACGCCTCGCGCGGGAGGCGGGTGAGCCGCCGGCACAGGTCGCGGGCCCGCTCGACGAGCTCGTCGTCGCGCTCGACGGTGAGGACGAGGCCGATCTCCCGAGCCCGGGATGCGTCGATCAGCTCGCCGGTGAGGATCAGGAACTTGGCCCACTGGCGGCCGACGATCGACACCAGGGGGCTGGCCCCGACCAGCCCGATGCGCCCTTCGGGGACGCCGAACCTCGCGCCCTCGGCGGCGATGACCAGGTCGCAGCAGGTGACGAGCTGGAGGCCCGCCCCGAGGCAGTACCCGTGGACCGCCGCCACCACCGGCAGCCGCGCCCCGCGGAGCCGGCGGTGGAACGTCTCCACCCGTTCGAGGAACTCGTTCTGCTCGTAGGCGGTGTCACGGCGTGCGTTGCCGGTCAGGTCGCCACCCGCGGAGAACGCCGAACCGGAGCCCTTCAGCAGCACGCAGCCGATGTCAGGATCGTCCTCGGCGTCGCGCAGGGCCCAGAGGATCTGGTCGCGCGTACCGCCCGCCCGCGCCGAGATGGGGTTGAGCTGGGCCGGACGGTCGAGGGTGATCTCGGCCACACCGTCGGCCTTCTCGTAGCTGATCTCGTCGAGCTCCATGGGCTCCTCCCGGGAGGCCAGTTCTAGCTCTCGCAGCGGACACGGTGCTGAAAGGGGACCGGCTCTAGCGTGCGGAGCCTGTGGAACGGTCGAACCTGACCCGCCTGATGTCGCCCGCCACCGTCGCCGTGGTCGGCGCGAGCGAGAGGCTCGGCATGTCCGACAACGCGGTGCTGCCGATGCTCGAGGCCGGGGTCGAGGTGCAGCTCGTCAACCCCAACCGCGACACGGTGTACGGCCGGCCGGCGGCGCCGAGCCTGTCGTCGCTGGGAGGTCCGGTGGACGCCGTGCTGGCGCTGGTGAGCGCCGAACGGTGCGTCGACGTGGTGGCCGAGGCCGCCGCGCTGGGCTGCGGCGGCGTGGTCGTGGCCGCGGGAGGGTTCGCCGAGCTGGGCGCCCGCGGCCGTGCCCTCGAGGACCGCCTGGTGGCGGCGGCCGGCCCCGACCTGGCGATCGTCGGCCCGAACTGCAGCGGCTTCCTGAACGTGCCCCAGCGGGTCAACCTGTTCACCGGGGGGCGCATCTCGCTCCGGCCGGGTGGGGTCGCGGTCGTCTCGCAGAGCGGCTTCCTCGTCCGGTCGTCGCTGGCCGCGGGACGTGAGCGCCAACTCGGTTTCAGCTTCGCCGTGTCGTCGGGCAACGAAGCGGTGTGCGGGCTCGCCGACTACCTGGACGTCCTGGCCGAAGATCCGGAGACGCGGGTGATCTGCCTGGTGATCGAGAAGGTCCGCGCCCCCGAGCGGTTCTTCGCCGCGGTGGACCGGGTGCGGCGCGCCGGCAAGGCGGTGATCGCGTTCAAGCTCGGGCGCACCGCGCAGTCGCGCGAGATCATGCGCTCCCACACCGGCGCGATCGCCGACGAGAGCTGGGTCTACGACGTGGTCCTGCGGCAGGCCGGCGTGCTCACGGCCGGCGATGTCGACGAGATGCTCGACATGGCGCAGCTGCTGGCCCAGCTGCCGCCCGAGCGGTGGCGTCCCCTGCGGGGTGTGGCGGTCGTCGCCTCCTCCGGTGGGGTGGCCGGCGTCGCGGCCGATGTGGCCACGGCGGAAGGCGTGGACCTGCCGTCGCTGGACGAGCTCGATCCGTGGGTCCGTGAGAAGGTGCCGGGCGACGGGGCCCCGAACCCGCTCGACATGACCGGGTTCGTCATGCGCGACCGGGATCTGTTGGAGGAGCTGTTCGAACGGTACGCGCAGGCCGACGCCGTCGATGCGCTGGTGCTGTGCTGGTGGGCGGGGGAGGGCGACGAGGCCTGGAGCCGGACCCTGCTCGAACCGTTCGCGGCGGTCGCGGCCCGGGCATCGATACCGCTGATCGTCACCCCGGTGGAGGCCACCGCGCTCGGCGACTGGACCGTCGACCTCCGCAAGGAGGGTGTCGCGTTCTGCCGTGGCCTGCGGTCGACCTACCGCGCCCTCCGCGCCCTCGACCAGGTGGCCGGCGCGGCACCGCCCGGCCTCGGTGCCCGGGTGACCGCCCCCGTTCGGGCGGCCGGGGCGTCGGCGACGGCGCTGCCCGAGCTGATCGAGACCCCGGCGGGCCCCATCGTCCCGTTCGGGGCCGCGCTACGGATGCTCGAGGACGTCGGCATCCCCGTGGCGCCGTACCGGATCCTCGAGCCGGGGACCGAGGCCGCTGCCGGGCTCCACGAGCTGGGCGATCGGCTCGTGGTCAAGCTGGCCGACGTCCCGCACCGCACCGAGCTCGACGCGGTGCGGACGGACGTGGCGGCCGAGGACGTCGCCACCGTCGCGCGCCACCTGCGGGACATCGCGCACGCCCACCAGGTGCCGCCCACGGTCGTGGTGCAGGCCAGGGTCGAAGGCCACGGCGAGGCCTTCGTCGGGTTGCACGCCCGAGCCGACCTGGGCCCGATCGTCCTGTTCGGTGGGGGCGGGGTGCTGCTCGAGGTCACCCGGCGGGTGGGGGGCCGGCTGCTGCCACTGGCACCCGGCGACGCTGCGGCGCTGGTGGCCGAGGTCGCCGGCGAGGCCCTGTTCGATCGGCTCCGCGGCCAGCAGACGTGGGTGGCCCCACCCCTGGTCGAAGCGGTCGAGGCGGTGGCGGAGCTCTGGCGGCGCACGAGTGGGTGGCTCGACACGGCCGACCTCAACCCCCTGATCGTCACCGGGCAGGGCGTTGTCGCCGTCGACGCCCTCCTCGTCGCCACCCGGCGCTGACCCGCCACCGGTGCCCTGACCACCGACGCCAGGTAGAGTGTTGACACTTCCGTCAGGTTCGTCGGCGACGCTCCTGCCGGAGACGTCGAGCGAGTCGGTGGCGATCGAGGGGGGTAGCCGTGGCGACCAGCGCACGCGTACTCGAGGTGGCCGGCCGGCCGGCGACGCCCACCGAGCTGCGGCGAGAGGTGGCACCCGAGCAGCCCGTGCTCCTCGTCGGTCCGAGCGCCGTGTGGGACTCGACCGGCGTCGTGGCGTGGATGGACGCCCGGGGTTGGTCGTGGACCAGCGCCGAGGGCCCGGAACGGGCCCGTTGGCTGGCCTCGATCCAGAAGGTCTCCCTCGTCTTCGTGGCCGGCGACGAGGCGACCGTGTGGTCGGTCGTCGAGGCCACGAGGCCGGTCACCATGGCGCCGATGGTGGTCCTGGCCAACCCCTCGGCGCGCAGCGTGGTGTCGCTGCTCGGCGCGGGGGTCGACGGCGTCGTCGATCCCTCGAGTGGCGCCGAGGAGGTGTTCGCCCGTGTGGTCGCCCTGCTGCGGCGCTCCGACCACGGCTGGGGACGCGGCGTTCGCTACCTCAGTGCGGCCGGCCTGCAGGTCGACCTCTGGTCGCAGGAGTGCGAGCTCGACGGCGGTCGCCTCCACCTGTCGCCGACGGAGTACGCGCTGCTGACGTTCCTGATGACCCATCCCCAGCAGGCCCTGACGACCCACACCATCGTGCGGCGGGTGTGGAGCTGGTTCCCCTCCGACGGCCGGAACACCCTGCGGATCTTCGTCAACCGCCTGCGCCGCAAGCTCGGCGACGACCCCCGCGACCCCCGCTTCATCGCGCTGGTGCGCGGCACCGGCTATCGGTTCATCCGCAACGTCACCGAGATGGGTGACGAGGCCGAGCCCGTGGTCGAGGGCACCGACGTCGCGCCGTTGCTGCAGGCGCTCGAGGAGCTGGCCACCGGGCTGCAGGGCTGCGACGACATCGCCGCCGCCGCCGAGTGCCTGCTCGACGGGCTCGACACCACCGGCTACGCGGACGGCATGGCCCTGTTCCGCGTCGCTGGCGCGCAGATGCAGCTCGTCGTCGCCAAGAAGATGCCGGCCGAGTGGCTGGCCAGCGTCGAGACCGGCGTGCCGCTGAAACCCTCGTTCGCCAGTGCCCAGAGCGTGCTCGGCCGCGAGGTGGTGCAGTTCGGTGACATCGGCCAGATGGCGGAGAGCTACGGGGCCAGCGCCGGGCTGCTGGCCGCGGCCGGGCAGCACGCGTGCCTGTTCCTCCCGATCGTCTGCGACAACCAGGTCTGGGGTCATCTGGGCCTGTGCCGGCGGGCTCGCCAACCGTTCGACCCGGTGGGGACGTCGTTCGTCCGCACCGCCTGCGCCGTGTTCGCCCTGGCGGTCGACGACATCGAGCGGACACGGCCAGCCACCTAGCGTCGGGACCATGCCGGCACCCGACGACATCACCACGTTCACGGCGTTCACCGCGACCGCGGGAGAGGACGGCGCCGTCGAACGGGCCGTCACCACGCTGGCGCTCGACGACCTACCCCCGGACGGTGTGCTGATCGCGGTGGAGTGGTCGAGCGTCAACTACAAGGATGCCCTGGCCACCACGGCCAAGGGCGGCGTGGCCAGGATCTCGCCGCTGGTCCCGGGCATCGACCTGGCCGGCACGGTGGTCGACCCCGCCGGCAGCGGGCTGGCGGTCGGTGCCCCGGTCATCGCCCACGGCTACGACCTCGGTGTGGCGCGCCACGGCGGCCACGCGGCGCGAGCCCGGGTCCCCGCCGAGTGGATCGTCCCGCTGCCGGACGGCCTCGACCTGCGCTCGGCGATGGTCATCGGCACGGCGGGCTTCACCGCGGCGCTGTCGGTGGTCGCCCTGGAGGAGCGGGGCCTGACCGCGGCGGACGGGCCGGTGCTGGTGACCGGCGCGACCGGCGGCGTCGGCAGCATGGCCGTCGGCATCCTCGGGACGCGCGGCTACGAGGTGGTGGCCAGCACCGGCAAGGCCGATGCCGAGCCCTACCTGCGCTCGCTCGGGGCCACGGCCGTGATCCCCCGGGACGAGCTGTCGGCCGAGGGCGGCAAGCCGCTCGCCGCGATGCAGTGGGCCGCGGCGGTCGACTGCGTCGGCGGGACGACGCTGGCCAACGTGCTCGCCAGGATCCGCTATGGCGGCGCGGTCGCGGCGAGCGGGCTGACCGGCGGCGCCGGGCTGTCGACGACGGTCCTGCCCTTCATCCTCCGTGGCGTCGCCCTTCTCGGGGTCGACTCGGTGCAGACCCCGATCGCCCGCCGTCGTGCCGTCTGGCAACGCCTCGGTGGCGACCTCGAACCGTCGGGGCTCGCGGAGATCGGCCACGACGTCTCCCTCGCGGGCCTGCCGGACGTGCTCGACGCGATCCTGCGCGGCGAGGTGACCGGCCGGGTCGTGGTCGACACGCGCCCGACCTAGCGCGCCAATGCCGTTCAGTTTGGGGTTTCGGTGGTGGTGGTGGTGGTGGGTGTGCCGGTTGGTGCCGGTCTGTGTCCTGGTTCGGGACTGGTAGCGCCGCTTGTGGCGGTTTGCATCTCGAGAGGATGGGGTGCGAGAGGGCCGGACTGGAGTCGATGTTCGCTGCTCAACGGGTCCGTCGCGTCGCCATGGTCGATGAC
>DATHJB010000135.1 GCA_035316325.1 Acidimicrobiales bacterium | reverse complement strand
GCCGCCGACAGCACGACGCTGCGGGCGCTGGCGCCGGTCAGCTGAGGTCGGCGGGCGCGAGCACCCCGTCGGCCAGCGGGTTGCGCCCTCCGAGGGAACCCGAGACCGCGTAGGGGCGGAGGCGCACGAACGACCCGGCGTGGTGGAAGGTGCGCTGCCGGTCCTCCCGCATGGCGCGGGTGTGGCCGTCGGCCGACGTGGCGTACGCGTGCGGCTCGCCGCTCGACGCCCACAGCGACAAGGTGGCCACCACCGATTGGGCCACGTTGGCGAACCCGGTGGCCCACAGCAGCCCGGGAGCGCCGACCACCGCGCGCTCGGCCCGGCTGCTCGCCCGCAGGAACGGGAGCGTGCGCCCGCGCCGCAGGTGCCCGATCGTCAGCACGGCCACCGGCCCGTCGCTCTGACCGTCGTCGCGACCGCTGGGCAGGTCGGTGGGCACGCCCGGGAAGTGACCGCCGACCTCCGGCACCGCCCGCAGCGGCTCGAGGCGGGCCGACCAGCCCCCGGAAAGCCGCTCCACCAGCGGGTGGTCGCCGGCCAGGAAGGCGTCGGCGGCGGCATCGTCGTCCCAGAAGGCGACGAGCCCGAGGCGCCCCAGCTGCGGCCGCGGCGGGCGGCCACCCAGCGGTGCGGCGACCAGAGCGCGCGCCTCGCGCAGCCCCGGCACCACGCCCGGCTGCGGCGCCCGGCCCAGCGAGCGCAGCGTCGACGGGACTCCCCCGTCGGCCAGGTGAACCGTTGCGATCATGACGCCTCCGAGGTCAGGGGACGGAGAGTGCCGCGTCGAGGATGGCTTCCTGCTCCTGGACGTGGATGGTGTGCGAGCCGGTGGCCGGGCTGCCCGACTCGTAGCGGCTCACCCTCAGGATGGCGTGGGAGTCGACGAAGCGCTCGGCCAGCCGGTCCTGGGCGAAGGCCCAGGCGCCCATGTTGGCCGGCTCCTCCTGGAGCCACACCAGCTCCTGGGCGTTCGGGTAGCGGGCGACGACCTCGGACAGCCGGTCGTAGGGCCACGGGTAGAGCTGCTCCACGCGCACGACCGCCACCGGCACGCCCCGCTTGTCGCGCTCGGCGAGGGCGTCCTGGCCGACCTTGCCCGACGCCAGCACGATCCGGCGCACCGCGCCCGGCTCGGCGATCGTCGTGTCGTCGAGGACCTCCTCGAACGTGCCCGTGGTGAGCGCCTCGACCGGCGACCGGGCCGACCGGGCCCGCAGCAGCGACTTGGGCGTGAACACCACCAGCGGCTTGCGCACCTCACGGCGCATCTGGCGCCGCAGCAGGTGGAAGTACTGCCCCGCGGCGGTGGGCATCGCCACCTGGATGTTGTCCTCGGCGGCCTGCGTGAGGAAGCGCTCGATGCGGCCGGAGCTGTGCTCGGGGCCCTGGCCCTCGTAGCCGTGCGGCAGCAGCAGCACCAGGCCCGACGTCTGGTTCCACTTGTCCTCGGCGGCCACCAGGTACTGGTCGATCACCGTGCTGGCGCCGTTGACGAAGTCGCCGAACTGCGCCTCCCAGAGGACCAGCGCCTCCTTGTTGGCCACCGAGTAGCCGTACTCGAAGCCGAGGGCCGCGTACTCGGAGAGCAGCGAGTCGTAGATCCAGAACTGACCCTGCTGCTCGTCGAGGTTCTTGAGCGGCAACCACTCCTCGCCGTTCTCGTGGTCGACCAGCACGGCGTGGCGCTGGCTGAACGTGCCACGGCGGGAGTCCTGCCCGGCGAAGCGGATGTCGACACCCTCCAGCAGCAGCGACCCCAACGCCAGCGATTCGGCGGTGGCCCAGTCGACCTCGCCGTCGCCGCGGAACATCTTGTCGCGGGACTCGAACTGGCGGGCCAGCTTGGGATGCACGTGGAAGCCCTCGGGCCAGTTGCTGAGGCCCGAGTACACCCGGTCGACGGTGGCGGCGTCGACGCCGGTCTCCACATGGGCCAGCACGCCCACGGCCGGCGGCGGCGCCGCGGCCCGTACACCGGCGGGCGGGGCCGACTGGCGGGTCTCCTCCAGGGCCTGCTGCAGGCGCTTCTGGAAGTCGTCGAGCGCCTGTTCGGCCTCCTCCAGCGACAGCTTGCCCCGCTTGACCAGCGACTCGGTGAACAGCTTCCGCACCGACCGGCGCTGCTCGATCTTGGCGTACATCAGCGGCTGCGTGTAGCTCGGGTCGTCGCCCTCGTTGTGCCCGTAGCGGCGGTAGCCGACCAGGTCGATGACCACGTCCTTGTGGAACCGCTGCCGGTAGGCGTAGGCCAGCCGGGCGACCCGCACGCAGGCCTCGGGATCGTCGGCGTTGACGTGGAAGATCGGCGCCTGGACGATCTTGCCCACATCGGTGCAGTAGTAGCCCGACCGGGCGGCCTCGGGCGTGGTGGTGAAGCCGATCTGGTTGTTCACCACGAGGTGGATGGTGCCGCCGACGCGGTAGCCCTTGATGTCGCTCATGTTGAGCGTCTCGGCCACCACGCCCTGGCCGGCGAACGCCGCGTCGCCGTGCATGAGGATGGGCAGCGACGAGAAGGCCTCGGGGTCGTTGATCTGGTCCTGCCGGGCCCGGGCCATGCCGACGACCACCGGGTCGACCGCCTCGAGGTGGCTGGGGTTGGCGGCCAGCTCGACGCCGATCTCGACGCCCTGGCGGCTCTGGAACTTGCCGACCTGGCCGAGGTGGTACTTCACGTCGCCCGTGCCCTGGACGGCGTTGGGGTCGACCGTGCCCTCGAACTCCTTGAAGATCTGGTCGTACGACTTGCCGACGATGTTGGCCAGCACGTTGAGCCGACCGCGGTGCGGCATGCCCATGACGACGCTGTCGAGGCCGCCGTCGGCCGCCAGCTCGAGGATGGCGTCGAGGATGGGGATCAGGCTCTCGGTGCCCTCGAGGCCGAAGCGCTTCTGCCCGACCCACTTGGTGCTGAGGAACTTCTCGAAGGCCTCGGCGGCGTTGAGGCGCTCGAGGATGTGCTGCTGGTCGTCGGTGGGCAGCTCGAGGTTGTTCGACTCGATCTGGTCCTGGATCCAGTGCTGCTCGTCGAGGTCCTGGATGTGCATGTACTCGACGCCCGACGTGCGGCAGTAGGCGTCGCGCAGCACCCGCAGGATCTCGCTGAGGACCATCTTGTCCCGGCCGGCCAGGCCGCCGGTGAGGAACTCGCGGTCGAGGTCCCAGATGGTGAGGCCGTAGGTGGCCGGGTCGAGCTCGGTGGCCATCTGCGGCTCGCGCCAGCGCAGCGGGTCGAGGTCGGCGATCAGGTGGCCCCGCACCCGGTACACCCGGATGAGCGTGGCGACCGCCATCTGCTTCTCCAGCAGCGACTGCTCGGTGTTGGCCGGGTTGACGTCACGGCGCCACTTGATGGCCTCGTAGGGCACGCCCAGCGAGCGGAAGATCTCGTCGTAGAAGCCGTCGCCCCCCAGCAGCAGCTCCTCGACCCGCTTGAGGAACAGGCCCGACTCGGCGCCCTGGATGATGCGGTGGTCGTAGGTCGACGTGACCGTGACCACCTTGGAGACGCCCAGATCGGCGAGGGTGACCGGGTCGGCGCCGCGCCACTCGGCCGGGTGGTCGATCGTCCCGACGCCCACGATGACGCCCTGGCCCTGCATGAGCCGCGGCACCGACTGCACCGTGCCGATGGTGCCGGGGTTGGTGAGGGTGAGCGTGGCACCGGCGAAGTCGTCGACCGTCAGCTTGTTGGACTGGACCTTGCGGATGATCTCGTCGAAGGAGGCCCAGAAGGTGCGGAAGTCCATGGTGTCGGCGTTCTTCACCACCGGGACCACCAGGCTCCGGGTGCCGTCGGACTTCTCGACGTCGACGGCGATGCCGAGGCCGACGTGCTCGTGGCGGATCACGCGGGGCTTGCCGTCGGGGCCTTCGAGGTAGGTGCGGCTCATGGCGCTCGCCGACGTGGCGATGGCCCGCACCACGGCGTAGCCGATGATCTGGGTGAAGCTGACCTTGCCGCCGCGGGTGCGGCCCAGGTAGCCGTTCACCACGCGGCGGTTGATCTCCAGCAGCTTGGCGGGGAGGTCGCGGAAGCTCGTGGCCGTGGGGACCTGGAGGCTGGCCTCCATGTTCTCGACGATCTTGGCGGCGACACCCCGCAGCGGCTCGCCGGGCACCTCGGCGGCGGCCGCGGCCTTCGCCGCGGGGGCCGCGGCCTTGGCGGCGGTGGCCGTGGCGGAGCTGCCGTTGGTGCTGGGAGCCGCGGCGGGCGGGGCCGGAGCCGGCGCGGCGGTGGGCGGCACGGCGGCGGCGAGGACGGGCGTGATCTCGGGATCGATGTCGCGGCGGTAGTCGGCGAAGAAGTCGCGCCAGGCGTCGCTCACCGACGACGGATCGGCGAGGTACTGCTCGTACATCTCGTCGACGAGCCAGGCATTCGGTCCCAAGGTGTCGGTCGATCGTTGCTCACCCACAGTCACCGATCGTACCGGTCCTCCCCGGTGCTCCTGTCCCGGTGTCCGGGCACGTTCCGATTACGCCATCGGGTGGCCATCCGCACGCAGCGTCGTTCGCGCGTTTGTCTCAGATCTGTCACCCGGTCCGGACGCCGGCGGGGTATAAATCCCGCGACGGACGGACACGGCACATAAGGGGGTCCTCACTTGAACGGGATCGTCACCCTTCAGGCGCCAGGTGTGAGCAACCGAGCGTTGCGCCCACTCCTCGGTGCTGCAGTCATCGTGCGTACCTTTGCCGCCACCATGCGTGGCACCCTGCTGTCCTGCGTCAAGGACAGCGCCTGGCTCGTGGTCGACGACAGCGACGTCGTGCTCCACCTCGACGAGATCATCTCGATCCGCCGCGATCGATAAATCCCCGACAAGATCACGCTTCTGTCGTCCCTGGGTGGTCCGGGGGGACAGCCAGGGACGGCAGGAGCGAGGTGTAAGGACCTGAATAGTGGTGCTGTAGCGTCGCGCGCTTATGAACAGCGCCCAGTTCATCTTCACCATGCAGAAGGTGAGTCGCTTCCACCCTCCTGACAAGGAGGTGTTGAAAGACATCACGCTGGCCTTCTACCCGGGCGCCAAGATCGGCGTGCTCGGCGCGAACGGCGCCGGCAAGTCGTCGCTCCTGCGGATCATGGCCGGCGTCGACGACGGCTTCACCGGCAACGCCCGGCTCTCCCCCGGCTTCTCCGTGGGCCTCCTGGAGCAGGAGCCGCAGCTCGACGAGGCCAAGGACGTGCACGGCAACGTGATGGACGGCGTCGGCCAGGTCGCCGGGTTGCTCACCGAGTACGACGAGGTGATGGCCGGCTGGGCCGCCCCCGACGCCGACTACGAGAAGCTCGGCGCCCGCCAGGCCGACCTGGAGGCCAAGATCGAGGCCGCCGGCGCCTGGGACCTGCAGCGCACGGTCGACATCGCCATGGACGCCCTGCGCCTGCCGCCCGGCGAGGCCGGGGTCACCAACCTCTCCGGTGGCGAGAAGCGCCGCGTCGCCCTGTGCCGGCTGCTGCTGAGCCGGCCCGACCTGCTGCTGCTCGACGAGCCCACCAACCACCTCGACGCCGAGTCGGTGGCGTGGCTGGAGCGGTTCCTGCGCGACTACCACGGCACCGTCGTGGCCATCACCCACGACCGTTACTTCCTCGACAACGTGGCCGGCTGGATCCTCGAGCTCGACCGCGGCCGCGGCATGCCGTTCGAGGGCAACTACTCCAGCTGGCTCGACCAGAAGCAGGAGCGGCTGGCCAAGGAGGAGCGGGCCGACTCGGCCCGTCGCCGCACCCTGCAGCGCGAGCTGGAGTGGGTGCGCATGGCCCCGAAGGCACGGCAGGCCAAGGGCAAGGCCCGCCTCTCCGCCTACGAGAGGCTGCGGGCCGAGGCCGAGGAGGCCGAGCGCGGGCCGGAGAAGTTGCAGATCCACATCCCGCCGGGCCAGCGCCTGGGCGACCAGGTGATCGAGGTCGCCGGGCTGTCCAAGGGCTACGGCGACCGGCTGCTGATCGACGACCTGTCGTTCTCGCTGCCGCCGGCCGGCATCGTCGGCATCATCGGCCCCAACGGCGCCGGCAAGACCACGCTGTTCCGGATGCTCACCGGGGCCGAGAAGCCCGACGGCGGCGGGATCACGATCGGCTCGTCGGTGGAGATGTCGTACGTCGACCAGTCGCGGGACGTGCTGCAGGGCGACAGCTCGGTCTACGACGAGATCACCGGCGGCCAGGACCTGCTCAAGCTGGGCAGCCGCGAGGTCAACGGGCGGGCGTACGTCGCCTCGTTCAACTTCAAGGGCTCCGACCAGCAGAAGCCGGTCGGGGTGCTGTCGGGTGGCGAGCGCAACCGCGTCCACCTGGCGAAGATGCTCAAGCGCGGCGGCAACGTGCTGCTGCTCGACGAGCCCACCAACGACCTCGACGTCGACACGCTGCGGGCCCTGGAGGACGCGCTGGAGGCGTTCCCCGGCTGCGCCGTCGTCATCAGCCACGACCGTTGGTTCCTCGACCGCATCGCCACCCACATCCTCGCCTTCGAGGGCGACAGCCAGGTGCGGTGGTTCGAGGGCAACTTCAGCGAGTACGAGGCCGTGCGGCACCGCGAGCTGGGCGCCGAGGCCGACCAGCCCCACCGCATCAAGTTCAAGCCGCTCACGCGCTGACGCGAAGGAGGGACCGCCCCGGGGCGGTCCCTCCCCTTCAGCCGGCGCAGCGGGACTGGGATCTGCCGCGCCGACACCTGGCGACTGCGTGCTATGCCACGTAGTCGTTGAACTCGACGAGCATGGCGTGGCGGGTCGTCCCCACCAGCGAGGCCCAGTTGGGCGTGTTGATCACCTGACGCTTGCTGGCATCGCCCCTCGGGTCGTTCGAGAAGGTGATCGTCCCCGTCGCCGGGTTCGACCCCGGCATGTAGACGTCCACCCCGGTCTGGAAGGCCTGCGACGAGAAGTAGGTCAACGGGTCGAGCGACGACACCCGCGGCGAGGCCGTGTTGTCGTGCACGTGCACGCCGGCGACATCGGCGGTCACCCGGCTCAGCACGTTGACCGGGGCCTGGGTGCCGGCCGGCCCGGTGGTGCCGATGTCGAGGTTGTCGAGCCGGGCGCCATGCGAGCCGGCCCGCCACCACTCGCGGTAGCGCAGGACGACCGCGGCGGCGTGGTCGGGCCCGACGTTGGTGTTGGTGACCTGGGCACTGCCGGCCTCCGGCACCTGCAGGCGCAGCAGGTGGGTGCTGTGCGTGAAGGGCTGGAAGTAGTAGTGCATCAGGCCGACGCCGCTGCGGGTCAGGGCGATCTCGTAGGACTGCCCCGAGGTGACCGGCAGCGGACCGAAGTTGCCGTTCGAGCCGATGCTGAAGGTGGCCTGCGGGCCGCCCGTGGTGCGCTGCCCGGTCGCCTGGTCGATGGCCCACAGCTCTCCGGTGGTGCCCGTGGCCGGGGTGTTGACCTGGAAGTTCAGCGCCCGGCCGGCGATCTGGACCTGGCCCGCCTGCGGCGTGATCGTCGTCGTGGCCGGCGCCTGACCGGTGAAGAACTGGTACTGGAGCGCGAACGACTCGGGTGACAGCGACGCCTCGATGTGCGTCTGGCCCAGCTGGGCGGCGGTGATCGCCGTGCACTGGGTGCCCCAGATGCAGAACGCCGAGGTGCCGTCGAGCGCCACGTACTTCTCGACCTTGGCCGACTGGAACGGGTTGAGCAGGTAGCCGAGCATCACCAGCGTGCCCAGCGAGTGGGCGGCGACCCGCACCTGCGACACGCCGAACTCGGTGCGGACCGAGTCGATGAAGGCGTCGAGGCCGCTGGCGTCGGAGCTGTAGTCGAACGCCCGGATGCGGTTCGCCGGGTAGCCGTTGCTGTCGAACCGCATGGCCGGGCTGCGGTACTGCGCCCCGGACCCGAGGTACCCGTGCACGAAGACGATGGGCAGCGGGTTGGTGACCTGGGCCTTGGCCTGCGGCGCTGCCACCGTCGCGGCGGCCGGGCGGACGGCGACGGTGAGCAGCGCGAGCATGGCCACGGCGAGGACGGCTCCGGTGGCGGATCTCGCCCTGGATCGATGGATGACTGAACCTTCCATGGAAGGCTCCCCCTTTGGCTGTGGTGTTCCCCCAGCCGGCCCCCAGTCAACGACCAGCAGCGACGACGTCGCTAAGTCAATTGTTACCGGAACGACGCCGCTTGAGTCAATAAATAAGCCGTGCGCCTTACTTCGGCAGTCACGTCGCACTACGCTCGGCGTCCGAATGGGAAACGACACCCGCGACCGCATCGTCAGTGCCGCCGAACGGCTCTTCGCCGAGCGTGGCATCGCGGGCGTGTCGCTGCGGGAGATCAACCGCGAGGCCGAGCAGCACAACACGGGGGCCGTGCAGTACCACTTCGGCGACCGCGACGGCCTGCTGAAGGCGCTGGTCGACAAGCACCGCTACGACAGCGAGCCCCGGCGCAACGCCCTGCTGGAGCAGTACGAGGACGGCGACGGCGAGGGCGGCCTGCGGGCGCTGGCGGCGGCGCTGGTGCAGCCCATCGCCGCCAAGCTCAACGACCCCGACGGCGGCCGGGCGTACCTCCAGATCGCCGGCGAGTACTACTCACGGCCGGTGTCGTTCGAGCAGCTGTTCCCCGAGCGGGAGCCCGACAACAGCATGGGCCGCTGGAACCAGCTGCTCGACGCCCTGGAGCCCCGGTCCCGCCTCGCGCAGCGCGTGGCCGCCATCCGCTTCACCTTCGCCGAGCTCGCCCGCCGCGCCGCCGAGGAGCCCCACGACGAGGACCGCCTCTTCGTCAGCCACCTGGTCGACACCGTCGCCGCCATCCTCGCGGTCCAACCCAGCCCCCAGACCAAGCGCCTCCGCACCCGCCAGAAGGCGAGCAGCTAGCCCGGGAGCAGGGCGACGACGAGGGCGGCCTGGGCCTCGGGGGTGCCGTCGGTGGGGGTCAGGCGGAGGTCGGGGTGCTCGGGGGGTTCGTAGGGGTCGTCGATCCCGGTGAAGCCGGTGATCTCGCCGGCGCGGGCCTTCTTGTAGAGGCCCTTGGGGTCGCGGGCCTCGCACACGTCGAGGGGCGTGTCGACCCACACCTCCAGGAACGGGACGCCCGCCTCCCGGTGGATCGCCCGCACGCGGTCGCGGTCGGCCCGGTAGGGGCTGATCACCGGCACCACGGCGACGACGCCGGCGTCGGCGAACAGGCGGGCCACCTCCCCCACCCGGCGGATGTTCTCGGTGCGGTCGTCGGCCGTGAACCCGAGGTCGGCGTTGAGCCCGAGACGCAGGTTGTCGCCGTCGAGCACGTAGGCGGCCCGGCCGGCAGCGACGAGCCGGCGCTCCACCTCCACCGCCACGGTCGACTTCCCCGAGCCCGAGAGGCCCGTGAACCACACGGTGGCACCGCGCCAGGGCCGTTCGTCGGCACCTACCGCACCCTGGTGCCAGGTGACGTCGCGGGTCATCGGGCTAGGGCACGTCGGTGGGGCCGAGGATCATGCCGGCCGCCACCGTGTTGTTGGAGACCTCGTCGACCAGCACGAAGCTGCCGGTGCTGCGGTTGCGCCGGTACTCGTCGAAGAACAGCGGCACCGTGGTGCGCAGCCGGATGCGGCCGATCTCGTTGAGCGTCAGGCTCTCGGCCTGCTCATCGCGGTGCAGGGTGTTCACGTCGAGCCGGTACTGCAGGTCCTTCACCAGGGCCCGGCCCCAACGGGTGGTGTGCTTGAGAGCCAGCTTCGCTCCCGGACGAAGCTGGCTCTCAGCGGTCAGCCAGCAGACCATGGCCTCCAGGTCCTGACCGACGTGGGGGCGGTTGCGGTCTCGACAGATCATGTCACCTCGGGACACGTCCACGTCGTCGGTCAGCCGCACGGTGACCGCCATCGGAGCGAACGCCTCCTCGACCGGCTCCCCGTTCGGACCGTCGATGCCGGCGATCGTGGACGTGAACCCCGAGGGCAGCACCACCACCTGGTCGCCGGGCTTCAGCACGCCGCCGGCCACCGTGCCGGCGTAGCCCCGGTAGTCGTGGTGCTCGTCGCTCATCGGCCGGATGACGTACTGCACCGGCAGGCGGGCATCGATCAGGTTCCGGTCCGAGGCGATGTGCACCTCCTCCAGGTGGTGCAGCAGCGGAGCGCCCTCGTACCAGGGCGAGTTGGCCGACCGGGTGACCACGTTGTCGCCGTGCAGCGCCGAGATCGGCACGAACGACAGGTCGACGACCTCCAACTTCATCGCGAAGGAGCGGAACTCGGCCTTGATCTCCTCGTACCGCTCCTGCGACCAGTCGACCAGGTCCATCTTGTTGACGCAGACCACCAGGTGCGGGATGCCCAGCAGCGACGCCAGGAAGGCGTGCCGGCGGGACTGCTCCAGCACACCCTTGCGGGCGTCGACCAGCACCAGGGCCAGGTCGGCGGTCGACGCCCCCGTGACCATGTTGCGCGTGTACTGCACGTGGCCGGGGGTGTCGGCGATGATGAACTTGCGCTTGGGGGTGGCGAAGTAGCGGTAGGCGACGTCGATCGTGATGCCCTGCTCCCGCTCGGCCCGCAGGCCGTCGGTGAGCAGCGCCAGGTTGGTGTACTCGTCGCCCCGGTCGCGGCTGGTGCGCTCCACGGCCTCCAGCTGGTCCTCGAAGATGGCCTTCGAGTCGTACAGCAACCGTCCGATCAGCGTCGACTTCCCGTCGTCCACCGAGCCCGCGGTCGCGAACCTGAGCAGTTCCATCTCTAGAAGTAACCCTCGCGCTTGCGGTCTTCCATCCCGGCCTCCGAGATGCGGTCGTCGCCGCGGGTGGCGCCCCGCTCGGTGACCCGGGTGACCGCGGTCTCCTCCACGATCGCCTCGGGCGTGGTCGCGGTCGACTCGACGGCGCCGGTGATGGTGGCGTCGCCCACGGTGCGGTAGCGCACCAGCTTCTCCACCACCTCCTCGTCGGGCAGCAGCGACGTGAACTCGGTCTCGGCCAGCCACATGCCGTCGCGCTCGAACACCCGCCGCCGGTGGGCGAAGTAGATCGACGGCAGCTCCACCCGCTCGGTGGCGATGTACTGCCAGATGTCCAGCTCGGTCCAGTTGCTGAGCGGGAACACCCGGATGTGCTCGCCCTGCCGGTGGCGGCCGTTGTAGAGGTTCCACAGCTCGGGTCGCTGGTTCTTCGGGTCCCACTGGCCGAACTCGTCGCGGAAGCTGAACACCCGCTCCTTGGCCCGAGCCTTCTCCTCGTCGCGGCGGCCGCCGCCGAACACGGCGTCGAACCGGTTGACCTCGATGCCGTCGAGCAGGGCGAAGGTCTGGAGCCGGTTGCGGCTGGCCCGGGGGCCCGTCTCCTCGACCACCTTGCCGGCGTCGATCGCCTCCTGGACGCTGGCCACGATCAGCCGCAGCCCGAGCTCGGCCACCCGCTGGTCGCGGTAGGCCATCACCTCGGGGAAGTTGTGGCCGGTGTCGACGTGCATCACGGGGAACGGCAGTCGGGCCGGGGCGAAGGCCTTCGCCGCCACGTGCAGCATGACGGCCGAGTCCTTGCCGCCCGAGAACAGCAGCACCGGCCGCTCGAACTCGGCGGCGACCTCACGGATCACGTGGATCGCCTCGGCCTCGAGGGCCTGGAGGTGGCTCAGCTCGTAGGGGGCGGTCGTGGGCATGAGCGCCCAAGGTTAAATTCCGACCAAACTGGTAAGCAATACGAGTCCCGGCACCATCGGTGACCGTGTTACGAATGCCGGATGCCCGTCGACCCGACCGTGACCGCCGACGACCACGCGCTGGCCGCGCAGTTGGCGACGGAGGCCGGCGAGCTGCTGGTGGAGTTGCGGGCGAAGGCGGAGTCGTGGCCGGGTTGGCGGTTGGGCGACCTGGGCGACTGGGAGGCCCACAAGCTGCTGGTGGCCCGGCTGGCGGAGCTGCGGCCCGACGACGCCGTGCTCTCCGAGGAGGGTCGGGAGGATCCGGCCCGCCTGGTGGCACCCCGGGTGTGGATCGTCGACCCGCTCGACGGCACCCGCGAGTTCGGGGAGGTGCCGCGGGTCGACTGGGCGGTGCACGTGGCGTTGGTCGTCGGCGGCGTGGCCGCGGCGGGGGCGGTGGCCCTGCCGGCCCAGGGGATCACCCTGGCGTCGCAGCCGGCCCCGGTGCTGCCGCCCCGACCGGAGGGCCCGCCACGGATGGTGGTGAGCCGCAGCCGGCCGGCCGAGGAGACTCGGATCATCGCCGCCGCGCTGCGTGCCGACGTCCAGCCGTTGGGCTCCGCGGGGGCCAAGGCGATGGCGGTCGTGCGGGGCGACGCCGACATCTACGCCCACGCTGGCGGGCAGTACGAGTGGGACTCGGCGGCGCCCGCGGCCGTCGCGATGGCGGCCGGCCTGCACGCGTCGCGGCTCGACGGCTCGCCGCTCGTCTACAACCAGCCGGACCCCTACCTCCCCGACCTGCTCATCTGCCGGGCGGAGCTGGCCGACCCGATCCTCGCCGCCCTCCGCTGACCCCGACCCCCGGGCAAATTGCGTTCGAGAACCCGCACATGGCGGGCCGACGAACGCAATTTCCCGAGGTCGGCGACGGCCAGCAAGACTCCGGGCATGGTTGTGGCCCCCACGGACCTTGCGGTCGGGTCCTACAGCGAGGACCCGCCCTGGACGCTCGACGACCCCGAGAACCTGCCCTGGCGCCGGGGCCTCGCCGAGGAGCGGGCCCGGGTCCGTGCGCAGGTCCCTGAGCTGGTCAAGCCGAGCCGCTGGCCACCGGGCCGCCGGGTGTTCACCGTGGCCCGCCACATCGTCCCCGCCGTGGGCCTGTGGGCCCTGCGGGAGAAGCGGCAGGGCGACAGCGTCAGCCGGGCCGGTATCTCCCGCCGTCTCCGGGAGGCCGCCGAGCGCCTCGGCCCCACCTACATCAAGCTGGGCCAGATCATCTCGTCGGGCGAGGGCATCTTCCCGGTCGAGCTGACCGACGAGTTCAAGAAGTGCCGCGACCGGGTGCCGGCCGAGCCGTTCGCCACCGTCCGCCGGATCGTCGAGGAGGACTTCGGCCGGCCGCTCGACCAGGTGTTCCGCTGGGTCGACCGCACCCCGCTGGCGGCGGCGTCGATCGCCCAGGTGCACGCGGCGACGCTGCGCAGCGGCGAGCGGGTGGTCGTGAAGGTCCAGCGCCCCACCGTCGCCACCCTGGTGCACGACGACCTCCGGGTGCTCGCCTGGGTGGCTCCCCACCTGGTCGGGCGCATCCCGATCGCAGCGCTGGCCAACCCACCGGCCCTCGTCGAGCTGTTCGCCGAGATCATCTCCGAGGAGCTCGACTTCCGGCTCGAGGCCGAGAACATGCTCGACGTCGCCGCCATGTTCGCCGCCCTCGAGCAGCGCCACTACGTGATCCCCCGCCCCCACCCCGAGCTGGTCACCCGGCGGGTGCTGGTGATGGAGCGCCTCGACGGCTTCGCCTTCGACGACGTCGCCGGCATGAAGGAGGCCGGAGTCGACACCGAGGCCGTGGTGCGGGCCGGGATGATCGGGTCGGTCGAGGGTGCCCTGCTGCACGGCATCTTCCACGGCGACCTGCACGGCGGGAACCTGTTCGTGCGGGCCGACGGTCGCACCGCCCTGCTCGACTTCGGCATCACCGGCCGGCTCGACGAGTTCCGCCGGGTGGCGCTGCTGCGGCTGATGATGGGCAGCGCCGGCAACGACATCCGCGGCCAGCTGGCGGCCCTGCGCGACCTGGGGGCGCTGCCGCCCGACGTCGACCTCGACCAGGTGGTCCAGGACCTCAAGCTCGACCAGCCGCCGGTCGATCCCACCACGCTCACCGGTGAGCAGCTCGTCGGCGAGATCCAGCAGGTCATGAAGGCGCTGCTGGGCCTGGGAGCGAAGTTCCCGAAGGAGCTCATGCTGTTCGTGAAGAACATGATGTTCCTCGACGCGGCCATCGGCCGGCTCGCCCCCGACCTCGACCTCTTCGGCGAGATCGCCGAGCTGTCGATGTACTTCGCCACCCGTCACGGCGACCGCATCACCGCGGAGGTGGGCATCGACCCCCGCACGGTCGAGGTCGACCTCACGGGGGTCAAGGCCAGCTTCGGGGTCGACTCCTCCACGGAATCCATCACCCATCGAGACCTGATGGCCCGCCGCGCCACCATCCGGGAGAACATGGCGGCGAGCCGCAAGCGCCGGGGTCGCTGAGCCCCGCTCTGCAGATCGCTCAGAGCGAGTCGACCTGGGCGGTCGGCACGATCGTCAGCTCCGATATGCACACGTGGCGGGGCAGGGACAGCGCCGCCACCAGAGGTCCCGCGACGTCGTCGGGCTCGAGGGCGGTGATCTCCTCCAGCCACTGGAGCAGGGCCTCCCGGCGGCCGGCGTCGGTCACGTTGGTCTGGAGCTCGCTGGCCACCAGGCCGGGCCGCAGGTTGAGGGTGCGGACGCCGAAGGGCGCCAGGTCCAGGTGCAGGTCGTGGCACAGCTTCGTCACCGCGGCCTTGCTGGCGCTGTAGAAGGCGTAGCCGGGGAAGGCCAGCCGGTCGCCCACGGACGACACCAGCACCAGGTCGGCCGTCCGCCCTTCGGCCGCGGCGGCGATGAGGTGGGGCACGGTGGCGGCCAGCGTGGCGGCGATGCCGGTGAGGTTGACGTCGATGGTGCGCTGCCACAGGTCGAGGCGGGTGTCCTCCACGTCGCTGGGGAGCATCACGCCGGCGCTGGCCACCACCAGGTCGGGAGGGCCCAGCTCGTCGACGACCCGCTCGACGGCGGCGGCGACGGCTTGGGGGTCGGTCACGTCCACCGGCACGGGAGTGACGCCGTCGCCGAGGTCGGCGAGGCGGTCGGCCCGGCGGGCGACCGCGGCCACGAGTGCCCCGGCGTCGGCCAGCTGTCGAGCGACGGCCTCGCCGATGCCGCTGGACGCGCCGGTGACGAAGGCGACGCGCCCGGCGAGGGGGCGGGTGGAGGCGTCGGTGCGGTTCTGGGTGTGGGTTTCGGTCATCCCGTCGATCGTGCGGGCGACGGCCGGGCCCAACCAGGTCGGCTCGTAGGTGGTAATCGCAGGGACAGGCCGCTGCGCCGTCGGCCGGGCACACTGACGGGGATGGCCGACGTCGACAGCAGCCTGGGAGCCTTCCTGCGGGCCCGCCGCGCTCGGGTCGATCCGTCCGACCTGGGCCTGCCCGTGAACGGGCGCCGTCGGACCCCCGGGCTGCGGCGCGAGGAGGTCGCCAGCCTGGCGGGCGTCAGCGTGGAGTACCTGATCCGCCTGGAGCAGGGCCGGTCGTCCCGCCCGTCCACCGAGGTGCTCGACGCCCTGGCCCGGGCGCTGCGACTCGACCGGACGGCCCACGCCCACCTGCGCCTTCTGGCCGGCATCGCCGCGCCGCCACCGTCGCCGACGGCCGCGGTGGGCACGGCGGTCGAGGCGCTGGAGGCGCTGGCACCCAAGCCCGCCTACCTGATGTCGCCGCGCCTGGAGGTGATCGCGGCCACCCCCGCCGCCCGGGCGCTCCTGGGCCCGCTCGGCCGGCAGCCCACGCCGAGCTTCCCCCGCTGGTTCTTCCTCGACCCGGCCTCCCGCGACTACCACCCCGACTGGGCGACCGACGCCGCCAACTGCGTCGCCTTCCTGCGTTCGGCGCTGCACCCGGACCACGACGACCCCGAGCTCGAGGCCCTCGTCGCCGAGCTGGCGGCAGCGAGCGCCGACTTCCGCCGCCTGTGGGACGACCACGACGTCAAGCCGTGCGCGACCGGCTACAAGCGCTTCGCCCACCCGGTGGTCGGCTCGTTCACGGCGGCCTACGAGTCGTTCCGGTCGTTCGACCAGGCGGTGATCCTGGTCCTGTACCGCCCCGCCGGCGACGAGCGGTCACGCACCGCGTTCGAGTTGCTCACCACCGTGGAGCTCGACTTCGCGTAACGTCGGCCGCCATGCGATTGGTGGTGGCCCGGTGCACGGTCGACTACGCGGGGCGCCTCACGGCGCACCTGCCCGAGGCCACGCGGCTGCTGATGGTGAAGGCCGACGGGTGCGTGGCGGTGCACGCCGACGGGGGCGCCTACAAGCCGCTGAACTGGATGAACGCCCCCAACGTGCTGACCGAGGACCTCGACGGCACCGGTCAGGAGGTCTGGACCGTCCGCAGCCCCAAGGGCGAGGCGCTCACGATCACGCTGCACGAGGTGCTGTCCGACCAGAGCGTCGACATGGGCGTCGACCCGGGCCTGCAGAAGGACGGCGTCGAGGCCCACCTGCAGGAGCTGCTGGCGGCGAACTGCGAGGCGATCGCCCCCGGCCTGCGGCTGGTCCGACGGGAGTACCCCACCGACATCGGCCCGGTCGACCTGCTGTGCCGTGACGCCGACGGGCGGGCGGTCGCCATCGAGGTCAAGCGCCGGGGCGAGATCGACGGCGTCGAGCAGCTGACCCGCTACCTGGAGTTCCTCGAGCGCGACCCGCTGCTGCGCCCGGTGCGGGGCGTCTTCGTCGCCCAGCAGATCAGACCGCAGGCCAAGGTCCTCGCCACCGACCGTGCGATCGCCTGCGTCGAGGTCGACTACGACGCCCTCCGCGGCATCGAGTCCGACGTCCTCAAGCTGTTCTGAGCCGTCCTTCTTCGAGGACGACCAGGTTTCCCTCGGAGTCGCGGAAGGCGGCCTGCCAGACCTCGGTGCCCGGAGGGCCGAACTGGCCGGTGTCGTCGCGGAAGATGAGGTGCGGCTCTCCCTCCAGCTCGACGCCGGCGTCGCCCAACGCCGCATGTGCCGCGACCACGTCGTCGACCTCGAGGTAGAGCAACGACGCCGGCGCCCCACCCTCGAGCAGGAGCCGCGTCTCCCCGAGGTCGAAGAACCCCAACCCGGGCGGCTCGAACTTGGCGACGAACCGCAGCCCGACCACGTCCCGGTAGAAGGCGATCGCCCGGTCGAGGTCGTCGACGTGCAACGCCACCTGCCGCAACCGCCCCGTGGCGACACCCATCGCGGTAGCCCTACTCGTCGTAGCCGAACATGTTGGCGTTCGGCCTGGCCTGGGCGACCAGGTCGAGCACGGCGTGGCCGAGGGTCTCGGGGTCGTCGTCGGGGTTCTCGATCGTCGGGCCCCGGTGCCAGCCCTCGGAGACCGAGAGCATGCGGCCGGAGACGTCGAACACCCGGCCGGTGACGCTCGCCGACAGCGGGCTCGCCAGCCAGCAGACCACGGGAGCGATGTGCCGGGGCGACATCGACTCCTTCGTCTCCTCGGAGGCCCCGCCCATGCCGAGGTCCTCGGTCATGCGGGTGAGCGCCGCGGGGGCGATGGCGTTGACGGTGACCCCGTAGCGGCCCAGCTCCTTGGCGGCGATGATCGTGAAGGCGGCGATCCCGGCCTTGGCGGCGCCGTAGTTCGTCTGGCCGACGTTGCCGTAGATGCCCGACGGCGACGTGGTGTTGACGATGCGGCCGTCCACCTCCTCGCCGGCCTTGGAGCGCTCGCGCCAGTGGTTGGCGGCGAAGTGCGCCGGGGCGAAGGTGCCCTTGAGGTGCACCTGGATGACCGCGTCCCACTCGGCCTCGGTCATGTTGACCAGCATCCGGTCGCGGAGGATGCCGGCGTTGTTGACGAGGACGTCGAGCTTGCCGAAGGCCTCGATGGCGGTGTTGACCAGGGACTCCGCGCCCTTGAAGTCGCTGATGTCGTCGGTGTTGGCCACGGCCTCGCCGCCGAGCGCCTTCACCTCGTCGACGACCTCCTGGGCGGGACCGGCGTCGCTGCCGCTGCCGTCGCGGGTGCCACCGAGGTCGTTCACCACGACCTTGGCGCCCTGTGCGGCCAGCAGAAGGGAGTGCTCCCGACCGATGCCGCGCCCGGCACCCGTCACGATCGCTACCCGTCCGTCGCAGATTCCCATGTGGTCGTTCCCCCTGGGGTCGAGGCCCTGCCGGCGACGGACCGTAGTGCGATGGCCATTCCGTCGCACAAACGTCGCCCAACCGTCACGAGAGGTGGTTGGGAATGCCCCCCTGGCACGTGGCAGGGTTGTTGCCTTGTGTGGGTATAGGGGACCCGCCCGAGAAAGACCGACCACCGGGAGTTAGGGACATCGACAGCGACGGCGAGCGCCGCGACACCGCAGTGGACGACGAGGTGGGGGCACACAGCGATCCCACTGCGGACGTAGGCGACGAGACCACGAGCGACGCGCCGGACACCGCGCGCGCCGACGACAGCGACCACGGCGGCGACACCGCGGCCGACGACAGCGAGACCGACGACAGCGAGACCCCCGAGGACGCGTCGCGCCCCGACGCGGAGCCGCCCGTCACCCGCCAGATGCCGGTGGTCGACGCACCCCTGGTCGACCCGGACGCTCCCTCCGACGCCGAGACGGCGTCGACGCCCGACGACGACCCCGAGGCCGAGACACCGAGCTCGTCCGGCACCGACTGGGCTGCCATCAGCGCCGCCCTCGCCGCGACGAAGCCCGACAGCACTCCCGAGGCTGAGGAGCCAGAGGCCGAGGCGCCGAAGCCCGACGCAGCCGGCAACGGCACGGCCGCCGCGGCCGCCGCGGCCATCGCCGCGGTGGGCGAAGAGCCGGCGGTCACCCGGCAGATGCCGGTGATCGACGCTCCCCCGCCCACCGACGAGCCCGCAGCAGCCCCCGGGCGCGTCTTCGACGTGCCCACGGTTGCCGCCGCGACCACCGCCACCCCGTCCACCGACGCCGACGCCGACACGGACACCGCCACCGAGGCGGATGCCGACGCCGAAGGCCCCGACGGTCCCCGCCACTTCCGCTCCGGCAAGTTCCCCGCGGTCACGGCCGACGAGGCGCCGCCCGACGGTCGCCAGCTGCCCAAACTCGCCCTCATCGCCGCGCCGGTGGCGCTGCTGGTCCTGCTGATCGCCGCCTGGGCGATCGACACCGCCACCCACTCCGGCGAGGTGGTCCGCAACGTCGACCTGGCCGGCACGTCGATCTCCGGCACCAGCGAGGACGATCTGCCCGGGGCCGTCTCGGAGCTGGCGGTCAGCACCGCCGCCCGGGAGGTGACCCTCACCTCCGACGGCCGCACCTACCAGACCACGGTGAGCGACCTGGGCCTGACGATCGACCAGGAGGCCACCGTCGACGCGGCGATGGACACCGGCCGGGGCGGCTTCCTGTTGGTCCAGCCCTTCAAGTGGTTCGGGTCGTTCTTCGGCGGCAACGACGCGCCCCTGGAGCTGACCGCCGACGACGCGAAGACCGTCGAGACGCTGCAGCGCCTGCAGGGTGCCGACCGCACCGAGCCCGTCGAGCCGACGATCGAGCTCACCGCCAACGGGTTCGCCATGAAGGCGGGCCAGCCGGGCGTGGGCATCGACGCCGACGAGGTGACCTCGGAGCTGCGCCGGGCCGTCCTCGCCGCGCCCGACGGCGCCATCGAGATCGACGCCGCGTCGCAGGACGAGGAGCCCACCTTCACCGACCAGCAGGCCCAGGACCTGGCCGACCGGGCGAACGGGATGACCGCCGACGGCCTCACCCTGACGGCCGAGGAGTACTCGGCGCCGGTGCCGGCCGCGACGCTCCGGGGCTGGCTGAGCCCGACCGTCACCGACGGCCAGCTCGACCTGGCGTTCAACACGGACGCCGCCACCCCGGCGTTGCCCGGACTCCTGGGCGGCCTCACCGCCGAGCCGAAGAACGCCACCGTCACCCTCAACCCGAGCGGGCAGCCGGTGGTGACCCCCGGGGCGAACGGCGTGGAGTGCTGCGGCGAGGGCTCGGCCGACAAGGTCTGGCAGGCGCTGCGCGACAGCCAGCCCGAAGTCGCCCTCGAGGCCAAGGTCGTCGAGCCGGAGCACACCACCGCCGAGGTCGAGGCCTGGGGCATCAAGCAGCCGATCGGCGGCAACCGCGGCTTCCAGAACGGCGCCGAGATCCCCAGCGGCCTGGCGGCAGGCTTCACCACCTACCACGGCGCCGGCGAGCCCCGGAACAAGAACATCGAGCGGATCGCCGACGAGGTCCGGGGCGCGGTGATCCCACCGGGCGGCGAGTTCTCGATCAACGACCGCGTGGGCCAGCGCTCCTACGCCGACGGCTACGTCGACGCCGGGGCCATCCGCGAGGGCCGGCACGTGTCGGAGGTCGGCGGCGGCATCTCGCAGTTCGCCACCACCACGTTCAACGCCGCCTACTTCGCCGGGCTCGACATCCTCGAGTCGCAGTCGCATTCGGAGTGGTTCACCCGGTACCCGCCCGGCCGCGAGGCCACGATGGGCTTCCCCCACCCGGATGTCCGGATCCGCAACAACACGCCATACGGTGTCCTGATCTGGACGTCGTACACGCCGACCAGCATCACGGTGACCTTCTACTCCACGCCGCACGCCCAGGCCGAGCAGACCAACAAGGCCGAGTCGATGAACGGGGCGTGCCGCGTGGTGGTCACCACCCGCACCCGCACCTACCCCGACGGCACCACGGAGCAGGACCAGTTCAAGTCGACGTACCGCCCCGAGGGCAAGCGCTGCGACGGCTCGGTCATCCCGCCGGCCGAACCCCCTCCGCCCCCGCCACCCCCGCCGGGCGGGTGATCCCGTGACCGCCGACGCCACCGACGTGGTGGTCGTCGGCGGCGGTCCGGCCGGCGCGGCCGCGGCGATCACGCTGGCCCGGGCCGGCGTGGCGGTGACCGTCGTCGACAAGGCCCGCTTCCCCCGCGACAAGACGTGCGGCGACGGGCTGACCACCGGCGCCCTGCGTCTGGTGGAGGACCTGGGCCTCGACCCGCGGTCGGTGGCGTCGTGGCAGCGGGTCGACGACGTGGTGGTCCGCTCGCCGTCTGGCCGGGAGTCGGTGTTCCCGCTCCCCCGCGGCCAGGGCACCTACGCCGCCGTCACCCGCCGGGCCGACCTCGACGCCGCGCTGCTCGACCTGGCCCGAGACGCCGGCGCCAAGGTGCTCGACGGCCACGCCTGCCGGGCCGTCACCGAGCACGACGACGCCGTGGACGTGGAGGTCGCCGACGTCGGCGTGGTGCGGGCCCGCTGGGTCGTGGCCGCCGACGGCATGTGGTCGCCGGTGCGCAAGGCGCTCGGGCTCGACACCCGGGGCTACCGGGGCGAGTGGCACGCCTTCCGCCAGTACTTCGGCAACGTCGGCCCCCGGGCGGCGTCGGAGCTGTTCGTGTGGTTCGAGCCCGACCTGCTGCCGGGCTACGCCTGGTCGTTCCCGCTGCCCGACGGCCACGCCAACGTGGGCTTCGGGATCCAGCGGGGTGGGAAGGTGGGTCGCATCCAGGACATGGCGGCGATCTGGCGGGAGCTGCTCGACCGGCCCCACATCCGGGCGGTGCTGGGCGACGACGCCGTGGCCGAGGAGGCCCACAAGGCCTGGCCCATCCCCGCCCGGGTCGACGACGTGGTGCTCACCGGCCGGCGGACCCTGTTCGTGGGCGATGCCGCCGCCGCGACCGACCCGATGACCGGCGAGGGCATCGGCCAGGCGCTGCTCACGGGGATGCTGGCGGCCGAGACGATCACGTCGGGCGGCGACGCGGTCGACGTGACCGGCCGCTACCGCACCGCCGTCGAGCGGGCGCTGGTCGCCGACCACAAGCTGTCGCTGCTGCTGATCCGGGCGCTGCGGCATCGCAAGGGGGCCCGGGCGGCGGTGCGGCTGGCCGGCTCGACCCGCTGGACCCGGGGCAACTTCGCCCGCTGGCTGTTCGAGGACTACCCCCGGGCGATCCTGCTGACCCCCCGCCGCTGGCACCGCGGAGTGCTCTCGGGCCCCGGCACCTATCGCTCGACGCCGTTACCCTGAGGGAGACGCTCGACACCGAGCGTCTTCTTGCGGGAAAGGACGGGTCCCATGTCCCTCGACGTCTCTCCAGCCCTGCTCCGCCAGGCCGAGGAAGGCACGGTCGACGAGGCCGACTTCCTCGACGCGGTGCGCACCTCGCTCCCCTACGCCTATGACCTGATCGCCGGTCTGGTCGACGACCTCGGCCACAGCGATGCCGAGTTCACCGACAACCAGACGCCACCGCCGTCGGAAGCCGCCCGGGGTCAGCTGCTCCGCGCGCTCGCGAGCGACGCGATCCGTGGCAGTCTCGAGCGGCACTTCGGCGTGCGCCTGGCGTTCCAGAACTGCCACCGGGTGGCGGCGTTCCGGCTCGGCGCCGCCGACAGCGACACCTACCAGCGGTTCACATCGGTGCGGGCGCAGCTCCTCAACCAGTCGCCCTTGCTGCGCGACTGCTGAAGGTCGACCGGCGCACTCCATCCCCCCCAGGGGTGCGCCGGTCTCTCCTTCGACTGAGTCTCTCCAAGAGATCTTGACCCGCGGGTCAAGTTCGGGTCAGCCTGGGGTCATGCTTCGGACCCGGCTGACCGACACCCTGCAGATCGAGCGACCCGTGATGCTCGCCGGCATGGGCGGTGTGTCGTACCACCAGCTGGTGACGGCGGTGTCGGAGGCCGGTGGGTTCGGGTGCCTGGGGGCGTCGACGATGCGACGCGAGGAGATGCGCCAGGAGATCGCCGCCGTCCGGGACGCCACCGACAAGCCCTTCGGCGTCGACCTCCTGACGGCCAGCCCCGCCGACATGGTCGCCCAGGTGGAGGACGTCATCCGGGGCGGCGCCTCGGTGTTCGTCGCCGGGCTGGGCGTGCCGCGCGACGTGATCCAGCTGTGCCACGAGCACGGCGTCGTCGTGGTGAACATGTGCGGCAAGGTGCGCCACGCCGTCGACGCCGTGGCCGCGGGCTGCGACATCGTGGTGGCCCAGGGCACCGAGGCCGGCGGCCACACGGGCCAGGTGGCGACGATGGCGCTGGTCCCCCAGGTGGTCGACGCCGTGGGCGACCGGGTGCCGGTGGTGGCCGCGGGTGGCATCGTCGACGGGCGGGGCCTCGCCGCGGCGCTGGCCCTGGGCGCCGACGGCATCTGGGTCGGCACCCGCTTCATCGCCACCCCCGAGGCCCGCAGCGTGGTCGGCTACAAGGACACCCTGCTGGCCACCAAGGAGGACGGCACGGTGGTGACCCGGGCCTACACGGGCAAGACGTGCCGGGTGGTGGCCAACGACTACACCACGTCGTACGTGACCGGCGGCCGGGCGACGCAGCCGTTCCCCCAGCAGTTCGTCGTGTCGCTCCAGGACGGTGCCAACCACCTGGGCGGCGACGAGTCGACCACCGGCGTCGACCCGGCGATCGAGTTCTTCCCCGCCGGCCAGGGCGTGGGCGCCATCGACGAGCTGGTCCCGGCGGCCGAGCTGGTGGAGCGCTTCGTGACGGAGGCCGAGGCGGTCCTGGCGAAGCTCGGCCGTTAGCTATCCGCCGGCCGCCCACCGAAATCTCGACACAGATGGCGCCATAGCCGCCGTTTCTGTCGAAGTTTCGGTCTGCGCTGCTAGCCCCCGGAGAGCTTGGCGCCGACGCCGCGGCGGTAGCGGAAGCGCAACACCCGCAGCAGCGTCCGCTGGAACCAGCCGGGGGCCGGGTACCAGTAGGGCTCCCGCTTGAGCGCCACCCGGCTGGCCAGCACCGACTTCACGTTGCTGAACGCCTGCAGCCCTTCGACGCCGTGCACCCGGCCGATGCCGGAGTCCTTCACCCCGCCGAACGGGAGCCCGCCGACGCCGTAGTTCACCAGGCAGTCGTTGATGCAGACGTTGCCGGCCTCGACGCGGCCGGCGAGCACTTCGGCCCGGTCGCCGTCGGCCGACCACACGGAGCTGTTGAGGCCGTAGGGCGAGTCGTTGGCGAGGCGGATCGCCTCGTCGTCGTCGGCCACCGCCATGATCGGCAGCACCGGGCCGAACGTCTCCTCGCGCATCACGTCCATCTCGTGGTCGACGTCGACCAGCACGGTCGGCTCGTACCAGAGTCCCGCCTTGTCGGGCACCCGCTGCCCGCCGGTCAACACCCGGGCGCCCTTGGCGAGGGCGTCGTCGACGTGACGGGACACGATGTCGACCTGCGGGGCGAACGTCATCGAGCCGATGTCGTTGCCGGCGCCGACCCCCTGGCGCAGGGCCTTGGTCTTGTCGACCACCAGGTCGACGAAGCGGTCGTACACCCGCTCCTGCACGTACACCCGCTCGACGGCGATGCACGTCTGGCCCGAGTTGGTGAAGGCGCCCCACACGGCGCCGTTGGCGGCCCGCTCCAGGTTGGCGTCGTCGCACACGATCATCGGGTCCTTGCCGCCCAGCTCCAGGAGCACGGGCGTGAGCGTGTCGGCGGCCGCCTTCATCACCAGCTTCCCGGTGCGCACCGAGCCGGTGAACGCCACCTTCTGCACGCCGGCCCGCACCAGGGCGTCACCGGTCGGCCCCCGCCCGGTGACCACCTGCACCAGGTCGGGATGGGCGCCGGCCTCGGCGAACAGGCGGCCGACCTCCAGCCCGACGAGCGGCGTCACCTCGGACGGCTTCAGCACCACGGCGTTGCCGGCCAGCACCGCCGTGACCGTGGGGGTCATGGCCAGGGTGAGCGGATAGTTCCAGGGCGAGATCACGCCCACGACGCCCATCGGCTCGAACACCCGCCAGGCCTTCTTGTGGGGCAGCATGGCGCCCGTCGGCACCCGGGCGGGGCGCAGCGCCTTGGCCCCGTGCTTCCGGTAGAACTCGATCAGCTCGCAGGTGGCGGTGACCTCGGCGAGGACGGCCTCGCCCTCGAGCTTGCCGGTCTCCTTGCAGATCACCTCGACGACCTCGTCGACCCGGTCGAGCAGCAGGTCGCGCACCGCGAGCACGTGGTCGAGGCGCTGGTCCCACGTCAGCCTGCTCCACGTGGCGAAGGCCGACCGGGCCCGCTCGACCGCGGCCTGCACCTCCTCGGCGCTGTGCTCGGGCACCTCGGCGATCAGCTCGCCGGTGCGGGGGTCGCGGGTCTCGAAGGTGGCGGCGGCGTCGGTGCCTGTCGTGTCCGTCGTGCTCATGCATCCTCCATCCACTGCTTGAGCTGGCCGACCAGCGCGGGGATGTCGGTGGCGACCGGCGTGAGGCTCATCACGGTGACGCCGGCCGCCTTGTGGGCGGCGATGCGCTCGCGCACGTAGCCCTCCGGGCCGCAGAGGGTGGTGGCCTCCACCAGCTCGGCGGGGATGGCCCTGGCGGCCTCGTCCTTCTTACCGTCGAGGTAGAGGTCCTGCACCTCCTTGGCCTCGGCCTCGTAGCCGTAGCGGCAGGCCAGATCGTTGTAGAAGTTCTTCCCGCGGGCGCCCATCCCGCCGATGTAGAGCGCCAGCAGCGGGCGGGCCAGGTCGCGCAGCATGGCCGCGTCGTCGCCGACGGCGACCATGGCCTGCACGCCGATCTGCAGCGTGCCGAGGTCGGGGGCGCGCTTCGCGAAGCCCGCGGCCAGGTCGTCGCCCCACACGTCGTTGGCCTTCATGGGGTCGAAGAAGATCGGCAGCCAGCCCTCGGCCACCTCGGCGGTCAGCTCGACGTTCTTCGGGCCGAGCGCGGCGACGTAGATCGGGATGCGCTCGCGCACGGGCCGGGTGATCAGCTTGAGCGGCTTGCCCAGACCGGTGCCCTGCCCCTCGGGCAGGGGGAGCTGGTAGGCCTTGCCGTCGTAGGTGACCCGCTCGCGGCGCCACACGGAGCGGCAGATGTCGACGATCTCGCGGGTGCGCTGCAGCGGACGGTCGTAGGGGACGCCGTGCCAGCCCTCGATCACCTGCGGGCCCGACGCGCCGAGGCCGAGGACGCAGCGTCCGTCCGACAGGGCGTCGACGCCGGCCGCCGTCATCGCCAGCAGCGTCGGCGTGCGGGTGTAGATGGGGAGGATGCCGGCGGCGATCTCGACCCGGTCGGTGACCGCGGCGAGGTAGCCCATGAAGCTGACGCCGTCGAAGCCGTAGGCCTCGGCCACCCACACCATGTCGAGGCCGGCCTGCTCCAGCTCGGAGGCCTGCCGGGCCGCCTCCTTGAACCCGCCCGCATAGCTCAACGGCATCCCGAGCTTCATGAGTTCGTCCCCTTGGAGGGTTTGGGTGTGGCGGCGCCCGATCGCTAGGCGCCGAGGCGCTCGCGGGCGAGCCGCGATCGCTCGATCAGGAGCCCCGGGACCGATACCCCGTTGACCACCTTGTCCTCGCCTCCGGATTCGGCCGCCGCGGCTCCGTCGCCGTTGCTGCTGGCCACGGCCGTCTCGACCGGCTTCTCCCGCAGCTCGAGCGCGGCGGCGAACTCCTTGGGGCGACTCAGGTGGCCACCGTCGATGGAGCCGAGGTCGTAGCCGTTGTCGAAGGCGACGCGGTACCTGGTCCAGGTGAAGCCGTCGACGAGGAGCACCTGGCCCTCGGTGCCCTTGGGGACCCCGGGGAGGTCGTCCAGCGTGCGGACCCGCTCGTTGCGTCGAAACTCGGTGGCGACACCTTTGGACATCGGTCAGATCCTGCCAAACGCAGCGACCGAGGCGCGAATCCCGTCGGCGTTCGGCAGATGTTTCGCTAAGCTAATTAGCGATGCGAAATGAGTAAGGCCCCAAACGATCCCCTCGAGATGGCCTCCCGCCTGCGGCTGGCCACGGCGCGCCTGGCCCGGCGGCTGCGGCAGCAGTCCGGCACCGGGCTGACGCCGTCGCAGTACTCGCTCCTGGTGTCGATCGACGGGCACGGGCCCCTCACGCTGGGGCACCTCGCCAAGATCGAGCAGGTCGCCCCACCGACCATCACGCGCGTCGCCGCCAAGCTGGAGGACGACGGCCTGGTCGTCCGGCAGGTCGACGCAAGCGACCGGCGCGTCGTGCGGGTCGATGTCACCGCGGAGGGCCGCCGCCGGCTCGACCACAGCCGCCAACGCCGCAACCTGTGGCTGGCCGAGCGGCTCGACGGCTTCGACGAAGCCCAGCTCGCCGACGTCGCCGCCGCTCTACGGGTGTTGGAGGTGCTCGCGGCCGAACCCCAGGTCGTCGAGGCGGAATGACCCGGCTGAGGCTCGAAGCCGGCAACACCTTCCGGTCGCTCCGCAATCGCAACTTCCGCCTCTTCTTCACCGGTCAGCTGATCAGCCAGACCGGCACGTGGTTGGAAGCCGTCGCCGTCACCTGGCTGATGCTGCAGCTCACCGGCTCCGGCGTGGCGCTGGGCCTCGTGACCGCGGCCCGCTTCGGTCCCGTGCTGTTCCTCGGGCCGTGGGGCGGCGTGCTGTCGGACCGCCTCGACCGCCAGCGCCTCATGCTCGCCACCCAGGTGTGCTTCGCCTCGATCGCCGTGGTCGAAGCCGTGCTGGTGGTCACCGGCAACGTGAACGAGGTCGTCTTCTACCTGTTCGTCACCACCTTCGGCGTGCTGACCGCCATCGACAGCCCGGCGCGAAGGGCGTTCGTCACCGAGCTCGTGGCGGAGGACGAGGTGCCCAACGCCGTCGGCCTCAACAGCGCGGTGATGACCGGCGCCCGCACGATCGGGCCCGCCCTGGCGGGTGCGCTGATCGCCGGGCCGGGCATCGAGTGGTGCTTCGTGGTGAACGCCGTCAGCTACGCGTTCGTGATCGGCGCCCTGCTGCGGATGGACCGCTCGAAGTTCCGGGCCGCCCCCCGCATCGCCAAGGCCAAGGGCCAGCTGTCGGAGGGCTTCCGCTACGTGTGGCGCACTCCCGAGCTGATGGTGCCGCTGGTGCTCGCCGCGGTGATCGGCACGCTGGCCTTCAACTACCCGGTGACGCTGCCGCTGCTGGCCGAGCGCGACCTCGGCGGCGACGCCGGCACCTTCACCCTGCTGTACGCGGTGTTGAGCCTGGGGTCGGTCCTGGGCGCCCTGATGGTGGCCCGCCAGAGCAACATCACCCTGCGGTTCCTGGTGGTGGGCGCCGCCGGGATGGCGATCACCACGATGGCGCTGTCGTTCGCCCCCAACACGCCGTTGGCGCTGCTGGCGATCCTGCCGCTGGGGTTCACGTCGTTCATGGTGATCACGGGGTCGAACGCCACCGCACAGCTCAAGGCCGACCCGGCGATGCGGGGCCGGGTGCTGGCGCTGTTCAGCATGGTGTTCCTGGGTTCGACGCCCATCGGCGGCCCGATCGTCGGCTGGATCAGCGAGGAGTGGACCCCACGAGCCGGCCTCGCGGTCGGCGGGATCGCCACCGGCCTGGCCGCCATGTGGGTCTGGCGCCGCCTGCCGCGGTTCTCCGCCGAGAGCCGGGAGGTCGCCACCTCCGAACGAGAGCCCGCCGCGGCTTCGGCGGCCTAGCCGGCCTGGGCGGGCGCGACGAACCGGCGCTCCAGCTCGGCGAGGAAGCCCGCGGCGAGGCGCTCGAAGTCGTCGGCGGAGAGGCGGATCTCGTCGCCGACGCCCAGCTTCAGCACGGACTCCTCGGGGACGTACTTCAGCACCTTGTTGCCCCGGAACACGCCCTGGTTGCCCAGGAGGGACTCGCAGATCAGCTCGACCTCGTTGAGCGGGTTGCCGTCCTTGCCGGCCACCGGCCGGATCCGATGGACGAAGTACCGGTCGAGCACCAGCACCATGTTGTTGAACAACCGCCACTCGAACTCGTCGCCCGGTGAGACCCCTGACAGCCCCCGGTAGGCCGCCAGCTGCGCCTCCATCGCTGCCCGGGCCCCGTCGAGCTCCTCCCGCGTGTAGTCCTTACGTCCAAGCATCCTCAGTCCTCCTCGTCCGGTCCTTCACCCATAGGACGCACCCGCTCCCCCGTTTTCGACAGCTCTACGGCGGATCGTGGGGGAGGCCGAGGGCGCGTTCGGCGATGATGTTGCGTTGGACCTCGGTGGTGCCGCCGCCGATCGTGAGGGCGCGGGCGAAGAGGTAGCCGTGGTGCCAGAGGTCGACGTCGGCGCCGAGGGGGCCGCCGTCGGTGAGCATCCCGGCCGGGCCGGCCAGGTCCTTGGCCAGCTCGAACAACTTCTGGCCGTGCTCGTCGGCGATGATCTTGCGCACCGACGCCTCCGGCCCCGGCTGGGTCCCCTTCACCGCCGCCGTGACCGTCCGGAGCCGGATCATGCGCAGCACCTGCGCCTCCATCCAGAGCCGCACCAAACGGTCCCGCAGCAGCGGGTCGTCGACGCCGCCCTTGTCCCGCACCACGCCCAGCAGCGTCTCGAACGACGGCCCCTGGCCCCACAGCGCCCCGCCCGACGACAGCGACACCCGCTCGTTCGCCAGCGTCACCTTGGCCAGGTCCCAGCCCTGGCCCACCTCCCCCACCAGGTGCTCGGTGGGGAGCCGCACCTCGTCGAGGAACACCTCGTTGAACGTGTGGGCGCCGGTCATCTCCACCAGCGGGCGGACGGTGATGCCGGGCGTGTCCATCGGGCACACGAAGTAGGAGATGCCCCGGTGCTTCGGTGCCGACGGGTCGGTGCGGGCGATGAGGATCCCGTAGCGCGACACGTGCGCCAGCGACGTCCACACCTTCTGCCCGGTGACCACCCACTCGTCGCCGTCGAGCTCGGCCCGGGTCGTCAAGGACGCCAGGTCGGAGCCGGCGCCGGGCTCGCTGAACAGCTGGCACCACATCTCCTTGCCCGACAGCAGCGGGAACAGGTAGCGCTCCTTCTGCTCCTCGGTGCCGGCGTGGAGCAGCGTCGGGCCGGCCCAGCCGATGCCGATCGGGTTGACCGGACGACGGACGCCCGCCCGCTTCAGCTCGTCGTCGATCACGATCTGGTGGATCGGGTCGGCGTCGAGGCCCCACGGCCGCGGCCAGTGCGGTGCGACGTACCCGGCGTCGGCCAGCTGCCGTCCACTCGGCGCCGGGTGCTCCTCCAGCCAAGCCCGCACGGCCTTGCGCCGGGGATCGTCGTCGGGCGGCAGCTCCAGGTCCATACCGGGGAGTTTGCCTCGGCGAAGCCCGAGCCCGCTTGGGGCGGCGGCGGGGTGGTTGGAGGGGGAAGTTACCGGTAGCTCTGGCCGGGGTCCCGATCCCGCTTGAATGGGCGGCGTGATGGACCTGGTCATCGCCAACGACGATCCGAACGCCGACGACGTGCGCGCGCTGCTGGAGCGGCACCTGGCGTTCGCCCGGGAGGTCACGCCACCCGAGGGCGTCCATGCGCTGGGCGTCGACGGCCTCGCGGACCCGAGCGTCACCTTCTTCAGCGCCCGTGCCCGCCGCGACGACCGCCTCCTCGGCATCGGCGCCCTCAAGCAGCTGGACGACGCCCACGCCGAGCTGAAGTCGTTCCACACCGCCGAGGCTGCCAGGGGCCAGGGCGTGGGACGGGCGCTGGTCGAGCACCTCCTGTCGGTCGCACGCGAGCGGGGCTACCGCCGGGTGAGCCTCGAGACCGGGGTCATGGAGGCGTTCGCCCCCGCCCGCGCCCTGTACGCGAGGGTCGGCTTCACGCCGTGCCCGCCGTTCGGCGACTACGTGGACAGCGCCACCAGCGCCTGCATGACGATCGTGATCGGGCCGCCGCCTCAGCGGTAGGAGATGCCGACGAGGAGGTCGACGGGGGCGAGCTGCTCGTCGGGGACCATCTTCACGTCGACGGCGACGAGCGGGCGGCGGTCGTCGTCGTGCTCGATGGCGATGCGCACCGATCCCTCGGCCGCGGATCGGAGGCTCCCGACCGGCGCCACCTCGAAGTGGCACAGCTGGCTCGCCACCCGGTGCGCCACCGCCAGCTGCCGCACCGGCAACCAGTTGGCCAGCTCCTCGTCGGCCAGCAGCACGTCGAAGTAGACCGCCGAGAACACGGAGAAGTACGACGACTCGACCCACGTCGTGTCGACCGCCTTGTCGACCACGAAGTTGCCGATCCGCCAGGCCCGGTCGGCGCCCCGGCAGCCCACGAGGAGGAACGGCACCGGCTTCCTCGAGTCGCCGTGGTGCAGGCGGGCGATGCTGAGCCGCTCCAGCAGGCGCTCGCTGTCGAGCCCGACCTCGCCCGCGCCCTCCAGCAGCAGGATCGCCGCATCGTCCGGCGAGGCCGACGGGGACAGCAGGTCGGCGGCGTCGCGCTCGTTGTCGCAGCTGACGACCGTGAGCCCGGCGGTGCCCGTCACGCCGGGGAGCAGGGGCTCGTCGGCGGCGACCACCAGGCGCACGTCGGGCACGCCCAGCGTCACCAGGTCGAGCGCACAGGTCTGGGCGAAGCACCCGGCCCCCACCACGTGGACGACGCTCCGGGGCCCGGCACCGGCCCGCGACGAGTCGACGCCGACCGTGAGCGGGTGGCCGACGCCCCGCAGGCGGATGTGGGGGTCGACATCGGGCTCGGCGGTCCGGCCGACCAGCGGCTCGCGGTACAGGCCCTGCAGCTCGGCCGGGAGACCGGCGGCGTCGGCCACCAGGAACGCGCTGACCACCAGGTCGAACGGCGTGCGCACCACGGCGGACCGCAGCTCCGAGCTGACCCGCCGGTCGAGCAGCAGCGACAGCTCCCGCTCGTGCACCTGCAGCACGGTCGCCGGCGGCGTCACCATCTGGGCGTCGAGCGCGGCCAGCAGCGCCAGGTTCTCGAAGTCGTCGGTCACCGAGCGACTCAGCAGCACCAGCTCGTGGGCCTCGTGCAGCCGCAGCGACCCGACCAGCTCGGCGGTGCCGCCCTCGTAGGGGATCACGTCGACCCGGTCGTTCTTGCGCAGCCCGAAGCGGGTCTCCAGGAGGGGGTCGCGGCTGGCGATGGTGACGAACCGCCCCGACTCCTTGATCAGCGTCTGCACCAGCGCCAGGTTGTCGACGGCGCAGTTCACCACCACCAGCCGCTCCGACGGGATCTCGCCGCGGGCGAGCTTGCGGCGCAGGCCGAGGTCGGTGGGGCTGGTCGAGATCCGCACGAACGCCAGCAGGGCGGTCAGAGCCCCCAGGGCGAGCGCGGCCGAGAGGATGTGGCCCAGCGTGCTGCGCGGGAAGCGGGAGTTCTCGAAGCCGCTCGACACGAACACGGTGAGCCACGTCATGAACTCGCCGGGGTCCTCGAACAGCGCCGACCGGCCGTACTCGCGGGCGTGGAACGTCTCGGCCCAGTAGAGCAGCACCCCGCTGGCGGTGAAGAGGAGGCCGGCGATGCAGGCCGCGGCGAGCAGCTTGTGCCGCGACGCCCACAGTCGCACCTGGGTGAGCACGACCAGCACGTCGCCCAGGTGGGAGAGCGCCACGCCGGCCGACGACAGCACCCGGCGGAACGCCACCACCACGGCGACCACCAGCGCCAGGCACACCACCATCCAGAACATGTGGGACGACGCCGTGCCGAACTCGCTGCCGCCCGACGGCGGGCCCAGCAGCGCGTCGGCCAGGGCCACGAACCCGAAGTTGGTGGCCCCCAGCACCGCGGTGGTGGCCAGGAACATGACGCTGCCGTAGACGACCAGATCACGCCGGCTGGGCGTCACCACGTCGAACGCCGCCCGGCCGCTCTTGGCGGCACTGAGCCGTTGGGACTGCTTCTCCTTGCGGAGGATGTCGAACCAGATGATCCCGGCGAGCGCGCCGACCGGCGTGACGTAGGTGGCGATGTTGAGGCCCGCCGCCGTGCCCTGCACCACCAGCGCCCGGTCGAACGGCGTGTCGAACTCGACCCGTTCCAGCACCGTGCCCGTCAGCGCCGAGGCCGGCAGGTCGTTCATGGTGTTGACCAGCCCGCCCGACGTCAGCATCGCCCCCCACGAGGGCACCGGCGTGTGGCTGGAGGCGTGGTCGGTGACGAACTCGTCGACGTCCTCCTGCACGAACCGGGTGTCGGCCATGGCGTCGGCGAGCACGAAGTAGGTGAGGCCGAAGAACACGATGCCGAACGGCAGCACCCGCAGGCTCCGGACCATGAACAGCCGGCCCGTCGGCTCGTCACGGTTCCGGGCGCTGCGCCGCAAGGTGTAGAGGCCCAGCCCGGCGATGGCGATCGCCGCCAACAGCAGGCCCGTGTTGGTGGCCGTGCCCACCGTCAGCAACAGCACCGCCAGGGCGAACACCCCCACCCAGGTGCGCATCTCGCCGGTGAAGGTGCGGTACTCGGAGAAGCGTGGCGGGCTGTAGCGGTCCTCGTGGGTCCAGGTGCCGACCAGCCAGCGGAGCACCCGGTTCTCGGAGCGGCCCCGCTTCTCGACGAACCCGTTCACCCAGGTGACGAAGACGAACGTGACCATCAGCGCCACGGTCGCCGGCGCCAGCATCAGGAACAGGTACTCGACGAAGCGGATGTCCATCGCCTGGCCCAGGATCAGGTTGGTGGGCGAGCCGATGAGGATGCCCATCGACACCGTGTTGGCGGCGATGAACTGGCTGAGGAGCAGCAGCTTCGCGTTGCGGATGCGGGCCTGGTAGGCGACCGACATCACGATCGGCGTCATCGTCAGCACCACGATGTCGTTCGACGTGAAGTACGTGAGCAGCGACGACAGCAGGAACAGGTAGAGCGTCAGCCGGGTGGTGTTGGAGCCGCCCCGGTCGGTCAGCCGGTAGGCCAGGAAGTGGATGAACCCCGACCGGCGCAGGCCCTCCGACACCAGGGCGAACCCCATGATGAACAGGATCACCGGGCCCTTGTCGCCCAGCACGTCGCCGATGCTGCCGGACTGCACCAGGTCGAGCTGCAGCATGAGCCCGAGCATCGCCAGCGGCACCCATGCCTCTCGGCTGGGGATGCTCCGCGCCTCGAGGCCGCGCTCCCAGGCGAAGCGGCTGTCGGTGACGATGGTGACCACGCCGGCGAGGGCGATCAGCAGCAGCACCAGCGCCGGGTCGGGATCGGCGACCACATCGAGGGCGACGATCGCCACCCACAGGGCCAGGCGGGGCGCGAACGCCATCAGGGGATGACCTGTGGCGGGGTCGGCGGCGGTCAGCTCGTTCTCGGTCAGCGCCGCCTCGGCTCCCATGCCTCTCCCCGCGTTGCCACCGGAACCAGCGCCGGCCTCTGTCCGCACCGAGTATGACGCGGGCGGCGGTGACCGCGGTACACCGAGCGGCTCCGCTGCGTACGGTGGACCGCATGCGAGGGATAGCTGGGGGATTGACGGTAGGGGTCGTGTTGACGTTGGCGGCCGGATGCGGGGGCGGCGGCGCCGAGGACGCCTCGTCGTCGGCGGCCGCGGCCGACGAGCCGCCGGCGACGTCGACCACAACGACGACCGAGCCCGCCGCAGAGACGACCGCGCCGCCGGAGACATCGGTGCCGGGGGCGATACCCGACAGCACCGACCCGTGCGCCGCGGCCGGCATCCAGGTGGACGGCTGCGCCGACTTCGCCGGCATCTCGGTGACGGTGACCGACGACGACCAGATCGTGATCGCCGGGCCCGACGGCGAGCGTTCCATGTCGCCCGACGAGGCCGTGGGTGAGCTGGGCGGCGAGGTGACCGACCGGGGCATCTCCGTGCCGCTGCCCGACAGCGTGCTGTTCGACTTCGGCAGCGTCGGCCTGCGGCCCGCCTCCCGGGAGAAGCTGAGCCTGGTGGCGGGCCTGGCCAAGGCCTCGCCGGAGTCGGCGCTCGACATCGGCGGCCACACCGACTCGGTCGGCACCGACGACTACAACCAGCGGCTCTCCGAGGCCCGCGCCGGCGTGGTGCGGGAGGCGCTGGTGATCCTGGGTGTCGAGCGCGACCGGGTCACGGCGACGGGCTACGGCGAGACCCGGCCGATCGCCCCCAACTCCAAGCCGGGCGGCGGGGACGACCCGACGGGCCGCCAGCGCAACCGCCGCGTCGAGATCCTGCTGGCCGGCGCCCAGGTATGAGGCGGGTCACGGTCGTCCTGGTCGCCGTCGCGGCCGTCGTGCTGCTGGGCGCCTGCGGGGACGACGACGCCGAGGTGAGCATCGACTCCGGCGAGGCCCAGGTCGAGACGACCACCACCACCGCCGCCCCGCCCGACGACCAGGACGACGACCGGGATGACGGCGACGACGACGGCGATGACGACGGCGGCCCGGACGACGAGGGTGGTGGTGAAGGCGACGGCGACGGCGACCGCGACGGCGACGGCGAGACCATCGCCTGCGACGACGGCGACGACGTCAGCATCGAGGGCTCCAGCCGCGCCGTCGCCGTCACCGGGAGCTGCGGTGAGGTCGCCGTCACCGGCACGGATCACGTCGTGACCGTCGAGTCCACCGACGCGCTCCGGGTCACCGGTGCCGGGAACCAGGTCGTTGTCGGCGAGGCGGTCGACGACGTGGCGGTCGAAGGCGTCGGCAACGAGGTCCGCCAGCCCGACAACGGCGACTGAGCGTAGGGGCGGCGGGACGCCCGGCAGATTTCTCGATAACGGTTGATATGACTACCCTCCAGAGTCGATTGACCTCACGGTCAATGAGCGCTGTCGACCAGTCGAAGCGACCAGGGAAGGTGTGTGCGATGCCGGGGTGGAACTTCGCCGAGATCTGGGAGGTCGTCGCCGACCAGATTCCCGATGCCCAGTGCCAGGTCCAGGGCGAACGCCGCATCTCGTGGTCGGAGTTCGACCGTCGCGCCAACGGCGTCGCCCAGACGCTGCTCGACCGGGGCGCCGGCGAGCAGGACAAGGTCGCCCAGTACCTCTACAACTGCCCCGAGTACATCGAGTCGATGTTCGCGGCGTTCAAGGTGGGGCTGGTGCCCATCAACACCAACTACCGCTACAAGGACGACGAGCTCGTCTACCTGTGGGACAACGCGGATGCCGTCGCCGTCGTCTTCCACGGCTCCTTCACCGAGACCATCGAGCGCATCCGCAGCCGGGTCCCGGGCGTCGCCACCTGGCTCTGGGTCGACGACGGCAACGGCCCCTGCCCCGAGTGGGCCCAGCCCTACGAGGCCGCCGCGGTGTCGCACACCGAGCGGGTCGTCGCCCCCTGGGGTCGTGACGGCGACCACCTGATGATGACCTACACCGGCGGCACCACCGGCATGCCCAAGGGTGTGATGTGGCGCCAGGACGACCTCGTCCGGAGCCTCGTCGGCCAGGTCAACCCGTCGTACCGCAGCGGCGACGTCGACCTCGACATCGTGCGCCAGGCGGTCACCGGCCCCGGCCCCGTCGGCCTGCCCGCCTGCCCGCTGATGCACGGCACGGGCCTGTACACCCAGCTCATCATGCTGTCGGCGGGCGGCAGCACGGTGACGCTCGTGGGTCGCAACCTCGACATCGCGGAGCTGCTCGACACGGTGGAGCGTGAGAAGGTCTCGTCGCTGGCGATCGTGGGCGACTCTTTCGCCAAGCCGATGGTGCGGGCGCTCGACGAGAACCCCGGCCGCTGGAACCTGTCGAGCCTGTTCATGATCGCCTCGTCGGGCGTGATGTGGAGCGAGCAGGTGAAGCAGGAGCTGCTGCAGCACCATCCCGGGATGATGCTGGTCGACGCCTTCTCGTCGTCGGAGGCGCTGGGCATGGGCCAGTCGGTGTCGTCGGCCGGCGGCACGTCGAAGACCGCCCGGTTCATGGTCGGCGAGAACACCGTGGTGATCACCGACGACGGCCGCCGCGCCGAGCCGGGCTCGGGCGACGTCGGGCGGGTGGCCGTGGGCGGCTCCGTGCCGGTCGGCTACTACAAGGACCCCGAGAAGAGCGCCGCCACGTTCATCGAGTTCGAGGGCAAGCGCTACTCCTGCCCGGGCGACTACGCCACCGTCGAGGCCGACGGCACCCTCACGCTGCTCGGACGCGGCTCGGTGTGCATCAACACCGGCGGCGAGAAGGTGTACCCGGAGGAGGTCGAGGAAGTCCTCAAGACCTATCCGACCGTGCGCGACGCCGTGGCCGTGGGCGTGCCCGACGAGCGCTTCGGCGAGGCCATCACCGCCGTGGTGGAGCTGGACGACGGCGCCGAGCTCGACGCCGCCGACGTGATCGCCCACGTGAAGACCAAGCTGGCGGCGTACAAGGCGCCGAAGCAGGTGCTGCCCGTCGACACGATCGGGCGTGCACCGAACGGCAAGGTCGACTACAAGCGTCTCAAGGCGTACGCCACGGAGAAGGTCGCCGCGGGCATCTCGTAGCCCGCCCGCAGAAGTTTCTGTCAACCGATTCGCGGCGCCACCCGTCTGAGAGATGTGAGAGGTGCCGTGGCGGAGCGCAAGCGCGGGCGAGGTGATCTCGAGGGCTTGTTCCGCGAGCACTACGCCAGCCTCCTGCGCCTGGCGCGGGTCCTCACGGGCGACGACGAGCTGGCTGAGGACATCGCGCAGGACGCGTTCATGCGACTCGACGCCAGCATCTCCTGGCCGGCGGCGGGCGCCGAGCTCGCCTACCTGCGGCGCACGGTCGTCAACCTCAGCCACGACCACTTCCGCCGCCGGCTGGTCGTCCGGCGCCACATCCGGTCGACCCGCGACGACGCCGGCGACCTCACGGGGCCGGCCGCCCTCGACCGCTCGCAGCAGGTGCGGGTGGCCGCGGCGGTGCGGGCGCTCCCCCGCCGCCAGCGCGACTGCGTGGTGCTGCGCTACTACTCCGGCTGCTCCGACGCCGAGGTCGCCGAGCTGCTGGAGATCGGCATCGGCTCGGTGAAGTCGAGCATCGCCCGAGCCCGGGCCCGCCTGGCCCGGGAACTGAAGGACCTCCGGTGAGCGGACCGAACGGGCTGGACGAGCTCGACGGGCTCATCGAGAGGGCGCTCGTTGAGGAGGGCACCTCAATGACACCCGCTCCCGATGCCTGGGAGCGGTTCCGAGAACGCCTCGACGACACATCCTCGGCTGGCGGTCCCCCCGCCAGCCGGAGCTGGTTGCTCGTCGCGGCAGCGGTCGTCGCCGGGTTCGGCGGCCTGGCGACGGCCCTTCTCATGCTCACCGGCGGCGACGGCGAGGTCAGGACGGCGGAGCCGTCCGTCGATGCCGCCGATGACGCCTCCTCCGGGACGACACTCGACGTCGTCTCGGAGGGGGCACGCCAGCCGGGCTCCCTGCTGGTGGCCACCGCCGACGGCCGGCTCGTGCGGGTCGACACCGACTCGGGCGAGGTCGAGACGCTCGCCGGCGGCGCCGACTCCGGCGGCGACCCGATCGACAACGCCGCCGCCGGGCTCGACGACACCGTGCTGTACTCCACCTGCTGCGAACCCGCCGCCGGGATGACCTACCGGCTGGAGCCCGACGGTGAATCCACATTCGTGAGCTACGGCTACAACCCGACCTTCAGCCCTGACGGCCTCGCGTTCTCGCTGGTCCAGCCCGACGGCATCACCGTCCACGACCTCGACGGCAACGTGACGCGCACCATCGACGCCGGTGACCACTACGGCAACGTGATGTCGGTGGCCTGGTCGCCGCAGGGCGATCGCCTGGCCGTCGAGGTCGCCAACGGCAGCAGCGAGACGCAGATCCTGCTGCTGCCGGTCGACGCCGCGTCGCTCGACGAGGCGACACCGACCCGACCCGACGAAGGCCGCTGGTGGGCGCAGCCGGCGTTCCTGGCCGACGGGACGCTCCTGGTGGCGGAGCACCCGCAGGGCCAGGCCGCCGAGGCCGCCGGCGTGTCGTCCGTCCTGCGTGAGGTCACGCAGGACGGACGGCCAGCGGGCACGACCGACCCGGGCGCGCCGCCGTACCGGCTCACCGCCGACCGCACGGGCACCTCGGCCTTTCTCGTGGGGCCGGACGGCGGCGTGGTGGTGCGAAGCCCGACGGGCGGCTGGTACTGGCTCATCCCCCCGGACGACACCGTCCTCACTCGCGCCGCCGACGTCGCCTGGTAGCGCGAAAAGCCCGACGTACGGGCATGTTCCCTCTCCGCGGAGGGGCCAGCTACGGTTCGACCGTGCCCGAGCCCTTCGAGTTCCGTCGTCAGTTCGACTCGCAGCTGGCCGACATCGACGCCAAGGTCATCCGCCTGTTCGCGCTGGTCACCGAGGCCGTCGCCGCCGCCACCGACTCGCTGCTGGCCGGCGACCGGGCCGCCGCGGAGGCGACCGCCGAGCGCGACGCCTTCGTCGACCAGCTCGAAGAGGACCTCGAGCAGCTGGCCCAGCGTGAGCTGGTGATGCAGTCGCCGATGGCCGGCGACATGCGCTACCTGCTGACGGTCATCCGGGTGGTGCCCGAGCTGGAGCGCAGCGGCGATCTCGCCGAGCACATCGCCCAGCGGGCCATCGCCGGGCTGGCCACGCGGCTGACCCCCAGCGTGCGCGGCATCCTCCAGGAGATGGGCTCCATCTGCGTCGAGATGTGGCAGGCCGCGGCCGACGCCTGGGCCGAGCGCGACGCCGAGGCCGCCGAGCGCATCGACACCATCGACGACCGCCTCGACGACCTCCACGACCGGCTCATCGCCGAGCTGGGAACAGGCGAGCTGGAGCTCGCCGACGCCCTGCAGACCACCCTCGTCGGCCGCTTCTACGAACGCCTCGGCGACCACGCGGTCCACATCTCCGAACGCATCGGCTACCTCGCCCTCGGCACCTAGCCCCCCACCGAAACCTCGACAGACATGGCGCTATAGCCACCATCTCTGTCGAGATTTCGGTGGGTCGGGCTGTCACAGGAGTGGGGCGGGCATCGGGGTCTTCGGGGGTGGGAGGCAGGCGGAGAGGGCCTGGCGGCCGCGGTTGCGGACCTGGGAGCGAGCGGTCGGGCCCGAGAACCAGTCCGTCGGGGTGCCGATGCGGACCAGGCGGCGGCCGGCGGCGACGGGTTCCTCCGTCACGTCATCGCCGGGGTTCACCCGGTGGTGGGTGCTGAGCAGCTGGACCGGGGCGGCGTCGAGCACCCACTGGTCGAGCGCCGCCAGGCTCAGGCCACGGCTGCGGGCCCGGGCGGTCGCCGGCTCGGTCTCCCGGAACGGCGTGCCCAGCGCCGCCTCGCGCCCCGTCTCGTGCACGCCGACCACGGCGTACGCCAGCACGTCGGCCAGCCCCACGATCAGCTCGGTGAGCTCCTCGAGCGCCGTCTCGGCCCGCGGCCGGTCGTCGAGGAGGCCGACGCCGGCGTGACCGACGCCCACCAGCTCCGTGCCGCGTCGCACGGTCGTCACCAGCACGGCCGCCTCGGGCAGCGTCTCGGCCAGTGCGCTCGTGGTGGTGGTGCCGTGCTCCGTCCAACGCCGGGCGTACGCGGGCAGATCGGCGGCCGGCACCTCGAACGCACCGCCGGACCAGCCGACCCGCGCCACCTCGACGGGCGACCCCGCCACCAGATCGGCCACCACGTCGGTCAGCCGCGCCGGCGGGAAGCGCCGGATGCGCCACTCCCGCAGCGTCCGGTAGGTGAAGCTGAGGCCCGGCACCATCAGCGGCACCAGCCAGGCGGCCACCCACGACGTCGTCTCGGCCAGGTCGAGCAGGGCCCCGGGCTGGGCGTCGTCGGCGTGGCGGTCGACGGTCAGCCGCCCGGACGCCACGCCCCGCTCCCCCAGCCGGGCCACCACCTCGGCGAGCGCCGGCGCGGGATCGACGTCGGTGACGCCCCCGAACAGCAGCCCGTCGGGCGCCACGACGACCTCCGACCAGCCGGCCGGCACCTCGTCGAGGACGTCGCACAGCGCAGGCCAGCCAGCCGCGGGGTCGTCCAACTCGAGGCACAGCGCGTTCCGCGCGCCGCCCCGTCGCCAGTCGCCGACCACCGCCGGGTCCATGTGGATCACAGGTCCGCCCTCCCTGACTACCAAACGTAGCGAAGCTACTTCGCTGAGTTCGGTCGACGTCGACGACCTGATTCGGACCGCCTCGGAAGGTCGCTCTACGCTCCCGTCCATGGCAGATCTGGGATTCGACGGCAAGGTTGCGATCATCACGGGCGCGGGTGGTGGCCTCGGCCGGTCGCACGCACTGGACCTGGCACGGCGGGGCGCGTTGGTCGTCGTGAACGACCTCGGCGGCTCCTCGGACGGCACGGGCAGCGGCACCACCGCGGCGCAGGCGGTCGTCGACGAGATCAAGGCCGCCGGCGGCGAGGCCGTCGCCAACTACGACTCGGTGGCCACCCCCGAGGGCGGCAAGGCCATCGTGCAGTCGGCCCTCGACGCCTTCGACAAGGTCGACATCATCATCAACAACGCAGGGATCCTGCGCGACACGTCGTTCAAGAACATGACGGCCGAGCAGCTCGAACCGGTGCTCGACGTGCACCTCAAGGGCGCCTTCTACGTCACCCAGCCGGCCTGGGAGCACATGCGGAACCAGGGCTTCGGCCGCATCGTGAACACCTCGTCGGGCGCCGGGATCTTCGGCAACTTCGGCCAGACCAACTACGGCGCCGCCAAGATGGGCCTCGTCGGGCTCACGCGGGTGCTCGCCATCGAGGGCGCCAAGTACAACATCAAGGCCAACGCCATCGCGCCCGTCGCCAAGACCCGCATGACCGAGGACATCCTCGGCCCGCTGGCCGACAAGCTGCTGCCCGAGTCGGTCACACCCGTGGTCACCTTCCTGGCGCACGAGGAGTGCGCGGTGACCGGCGAGGTCTACTCCGTCGGCGGTGGCCGCGTGGCCCGGGTGTTCGTCGGCGTGACGCCGGGGATCTTCGACGCCGACCTGTCGGCCGAGACCGTGCGCGACCGCTTCGACGACATCCGCACCGAGGACGGCTACGTGGTACCCGCCAGCCTCAACGAAGAGATGATGCTGGCCCTCAAGAGCCTCGGTTGACGTAGGTCTCGAGGCCGTCGAGCAGGCGCTGCAGCCCGAACTCGAAGGTGTCGAGCGCGTCCTGCACGAGATAAGGGGTCGTGTCGTCGGGACGGTCGACCTGGTCGAAGGCCTGCTCGGCCGACAGCTGGGTGACGGTGGGATAGCGCTCGGCCCAGGTCTCGTCCGCCAGCTCCTCCAGGAGCGGGGCGCGGGCGTTCCACCAGTCGTCGTCGCTGAGGCCGGTCGCCTGCTCGGCGGTGCGGGCGTCGGACACGGCCTTGGCGGCACCTCGCACGAAGCTGGCGAGCGCCCCGACGGCGCGCGTCATCTCGACGCCGGTGAGCCCGCGGCCTGCGAACAGCCGTAGCTGGGTCTCGTAGGAGTCGAACTCGTGGGGACCGAGGGCGGCGCGGGCACCCGAGACCTGCAGCACCCAGGGGTGGAGCTCGTAGAACGCCCACCCGTCACGGGCGCAGCGCTCGACGGCGGCGCGCCAGCCCTCGTCGAGCGGGTAGTCGGTGGGCAGCTCGCCGAGGACGGCGTCGAGCATGAGGTCCAACAGCTCGGCCTTGCTGGGCACGTAGGTGTAGAGGCCCATGGCGCTCTTGCCGAGGCGCTCGCCCACCCTGCGCATCGACACCGCGCCCAGGCCCTCGGCGTCGGCGACCTCGATGGCGGCCGCCACGATCTCCGCCACGGTCAACCCCTGCTTCGGGCCTCGGGCCGGCGCATCGGCGCGCCCCCACAGCAGGTTCAGCGTGCGCCGCGGGTCGCCACGGCCGGCGTACTCGGTCATCTCTCGCGGCTCCTGGTTTGTAACTCTTTACGCCGTACGCTAACTTGGCCAATCACTCCGTACACTGTATTGAGTAAGGGGACCGGATGGACGGACACGACCACGACAGGGGCATCGAGGCCCAGGGGCTGGTCAAGGCCTACGGCGACACGCGGGCGCTCGACGGCTTCGACCTCGACGTCGAATCGGGCAGCGTCTGCGGGCTCCTCGGCCCCAACGGCGCCGGCAAGACCACGGCGGTGCGGATCCTCGCCACCCTGCTGCGTCCCGACCACGGCACCGCCCGCGTCGCCGGCATCGACGTCGCCGCCGCGCCGCACGAGGTCCGGCGCCGCATCGGGCTGAGCGGCCAGGAGCCGGCGGTCGACGAGATCCTCAGCGGACGCCAGAACCTGGTGCTGTTCGGCCGCCTCAACCAGCTCACCAAGGCGGTGGCCCGCGTCCGCGCCGCCGAGCTGCTCGAGCGCATGGGCCTGGAGGACGCCGCCGACAAGGCGGTGAAGCACTACTCCGGCGGGATGCGGCGCCGCCTCGACCTCGCCGCCACCCTCGTGCTGGCGCCCGCGGTGCTCTTCCTCGACGAGCCCACCACCGGCCTCGACCCCCGCAACCGCAACGAGGTGTGGCGGGCCATCCGGGAGCTGGTGGCCGGCGGCACCACGGTGCTGCTCACCACCCAGTACCTCGACGAGGCCGACCAGCTGGCCGACCGGATCGTGGTGATCGACGGCGGCCGCAACATCGCGGAGGGCACCCCCGAGCACCTCAAGGCCCAGGTCGGCGGCGACCGCCTCGAGGTCGTGGTCGCCCGCGAGGACGACCTCGCGGCCGCCACCGCGATCGTCGCCCGGATCGCCGACGGCGAGCCCGAGGTCGACCCCGACGGCGGACGGGTCAGCGCCCCGGTGACCCAGCGGGTGCCGGCGCTCACCGCGGTGCTCCAGTCGCTCGGCGACGCCGGCATCGAGGTGGCCGACGTCGGCCTGCGCCGCCCCACCCTCGACGACGTGTTCCTCCGCCTCACCGGCCACCGCGCCGTCGAGGCACCGACCGACCCCGCCACCGAGGCCGAGGAGGTGGCGGCATGAGCACCGCCGTGAGCGCCCCTGTGAGCACCACCGTCGCCCTCCCGCCGACCGCCCGGCTGCGCTGGGCGCTGCGGGACGGCTGGCTCGTCGCCCAGCGCGACATGGCCCAGTGGGTGCGCCAGCCACAGATGATCGTCTGGGGCCTCATGTTCCCGGTGATGTTCGTGCTGCTGTTCGCCTACGTCTTCGGGAGCGCCATGTCCGTGCCCGGCGGCGGCAGCTACCGGGAGTTCCTCATGCCGGGGATGTTCGCTCAGACGATGGCGTTCGGCATCGGCGAGACGCTCGCCGCGGTGCAGGCCGACACCGAGAAGGGCGTCACCGACCGCTTCCGGTCGATGCCGATGGCGCCGTCGGCCGTGGTCGTCGGACGCTGCATCGCCGGCATGGCGTACTCCGCCGCGAGCCTGGCGCTCATGATCGTGTGCGGTCTGGCGATCGGCTGGCGCTGGCACGGCACGGTCGTCGAGGCGCTGGCCGCGGTCGGGCTGCTGCTGCTCCTGCGCCAGGCGTTCCTGTGGATCGGCATCTTCCTGGGCCTGCGGGCCAAGAGCGCCGAGGCCGCCAACTCGATGTTCGGGCTCCTCTACCCCGTCACGATGCTGTCGAGCGCCTTCGTGGCACCCGACCTCATGCCCAGCTGGATGGGCACGATCGCCGAGTGGAACCCGCTGTCGGCCACGGTCACCGCCACCCGCGACCTGTTCGGCAACCCCGGCGTGGAGGGCTCCGGCTGGATCGCCGACAACGCGCTGCCCATGGCCGTCCTGTGGCCGGTGCTCATCACCGTGCTCACGTTGCCGCTCGCCGTCCGCGCCTTCCAGCGGCTCAGTCGTTGACCGATGCCAGCACGGCCCGCACGATGCGCCGCATGACCGCCGTCGCCTGGGGCACGGTGCAGCCGCCGTCGCTGCGCAGCGCGTCCCACGCCGACCACGACAGCGTGGTGGCGAGCGCCTCCAGCACCTCGCGGCGGTCGGCGGCCGGGACGAGATCGAGCTCGGGCCGGAAGGCGCGGGCCACCTCGTCGCGCAGGTAGTCGGTGGCGGCCCGGTTCACCTCGGCGATCTCGGGGGCGAAGGGCCCGTGGACGTTGGCGGCCCGGCGGAACGGGGTGACCGCCTCCAGCAGGCCGCCGCGGTGGCGGACGAAAGCCGCGATGCGGTCGTCGAGCGGCCGCGACGGGTCGATCGGGTGGAGCAGCACCGCCAGCCGGGCGACGATCCGCTCGCTCACGGCGATGTGCAGCGACGGCAGGTCGGCGAAGTGCTGGAACACCGAGCGCACCGACACTCCCGCCCGCTCCGCCACCTGTGGGGCGGTGGGCCGCAGCTGACCCTCCTCGACCAGACCGATGCACGCGTCGACGATCGCCTCACGCGTCCGCAGGGCGCGCGCACTGCGCCCGTCGAGCGGTGGCGCCGCCGGAGCGAACGCCGTCATGGGTGGGGATGAGCGCTGCACCGATCCGCACGCTATCCGCGAGGTAGGCCCAGGTCGGACTGGGAAGGCGCGATCTCTCGATGCCAGCATGAGCCCCGTGACCCCGCCGACCCCACCGAGCGAGCCCGCCGCCCACCGCGTCGCCTCCAGCGACGGCGTGTCCCTGGCCGTGCACGACCTCGGTGGCGACGGCCCGCCGCTGCTGCTCTGCCATCCCACGGGCTTCCACGGGCTGACGTGGTCGCCGGTGGGCTGGCACCTCGCCGACCGCTTCCACTGCTGGGCGCTCGACTTCCGGGGCCACGGCGACAGCACGCTGCCGGCCTCCGACGACCTGTCGTGGCGCGGCATGGCGGACGACGTGCTGGCGGTCGTCGAGCTGATCGGTGGTGGCGACGAGCCGCTGCTGGGCGTCGGCCACTCGATGGGCGGCGCCGCCCTGGTGCTGGCCGAGCAGGCCCACCCGGGCACCTGGGCGGCGCTGTGGTGCTACGAGCCGATCGTCTTCCCCCGCCCCGAGGGCCGGGTCCTTCCGGGCAACGTGCTGGCGGAGTCGGCGCGGCGCCGGCGTGCCGTGTTTCCCTCGCGTGACGCGGCGTTCGCCAATTACCACGCCAAGCCACCGCTCAACCGCTTCACGTCCGAGGCGCTGCACGCCTACGTCGACCACGGCTTCCGCTCGCGACCCGACGGCAGCGTGGAGCTCAAGTGCGCGCCGGAGACGGAGGCCCGCATCTTCGAGGCGGGCCTCGACAACGGCGCCTTCGCGGGCCTGGGGCAGGTCGCCTGCCCGACGACGGTGGCCGCCAGCGGTGACGGCGCGCCGCCGGCGCAGATGGCCGCGCTGGTCAGCTCGTCGCTCGGGAACGGCTCGCTGCGGCGCTTCCCGGAGCTGACCCACTTCGGTCCGATGGAGGACCCGGTGACAATTGCGGCCTCAATAACCCCGGATTTCGTCGCTTTTTCGTAATCTCTCTCTTGTACGAGCAACCATCCTGTGCAAGTCTCTGAGCGTGCGGAACGCGTCACGCTATGTCGTGCAGTGAGGTGTCGTGTCGCCGCCGTCCAGCTGGAACTCCAGAACAACAAGGGCAGAAGAGGGGCAACACGGATGGGTCAGGACTCCGGCACCACGCCCAATTTCCACGTGCCGCGGTTGTTGGCTTTCTACCAGGACCTTTGGGATGAAGACGGCACCGCACTGGGCTGGCGCCCCATCGCCTGGGGGCTGAGGTTCGCCGACGGTTCGGCGATCTCGATCAACATCGAAGGGAAGCCGGCGGTCACGCTGTGGCAGAGCCTCGAGGACGCGACGGAGGCGCTCGACGCCTACGTCGACACCCCCGAGCCGCGCACCAACCTCGACCGGCCATTGCCGCCACCGCCTCCGCCGCGCCCGAGGAACGACGACGGCAGCGGCGCCGCCGGTTCGGTCGAGGCACTCGCCGCGCCGACCCCCGTCGAGGTGCCCGACACGCTGAGCTAGTCAACCCACGCTCCGCGGTCCCCTTCACTGTCATAGGGCGCGCATACGCTCGCTGCATGGCCTTTCAGGTACCGGTGAGCCTCAGCCCGTCGAAGGTGTCGAGCTTCACCGACTGCGCGCTCGCGTTCCGCTTCTCCGCCATCGACCGGCTGCCCGAGCCGCCGGCCCCGTGGTCCACGAAGGGCACGCTGGTGCACACGACGTTGGAGCGGCTGCACGTCCTGCCGGCGGCCTCACGCACGGTCGACGCCGCCTTGGGCCTGTTGGGCGAGGCCGCGTCCGACATGGCCGACGATCCCGACTACGCCGAGCTCGGGCTCGACGAGGCGGCGGCCGCCGAGTTCCAGGCCGACGCCGCGGAACTCGTGAGGCGCTACTTCCAGCTGGAGGACCCGCAGCGCATCGAGGCGATCGGGCTCGAGCTGATGATGGACGTCGAGATCGACGGCGTGCGCCTGCGCGGCATCATCGACCGGCTGGAGCTCGACGCCGACGGCGAGCTGGTGGTCACCGACTACAAGACCGGCTCGGTGCCGTCGGAGAACTTCGAGCGCAAACGGCTCTCGGGCGTCCACATCTACTCGCTGCTGTGCGAGGAGCTGCTGGGGCGCCGGCCGGCGCGGGTGCAGCTGCTCTACGTCCGCCAACCCGTGGCCATCATCACCACGCCCACCGACCAGACCACCCGCGGCACCCGCCGCTCCCTGTCGGCCGTGTGGCAGGCGGTCGAGCGGGCCTGCGAGCGCGAGGACTTCCGCCCCCGCCCGTCCCGCCTCTGCGACTACTGCGCCTTCAAGGAGTACTGCCCGTCCTACGGCGGCGACCCCGACGTCGCGCTGGAGATCGCCCGCGAGGCACGTGAGGCCCGCGAGGCCGAGAAGGCGGAGAAGGCGGCGAGGGAGCTCATGGCGGCGGCGGGGTGATGACGGAGCTACCCCCGCCCGAGGGAGCGGTGGCGGAGCGGGCCCGGCAGGCGATCACCCGGTTCGACGACGCCGTCGACACCTGGGTGCAACAGTGGCGGGGCAACCCCACGCTCGACCGGGTGATGTACGCGGCGTCGGAGCTCGGCGACTTCAGCCTGATCTGGCACCTGATCGGCACGGCGCGGGCGCTGGCGCCCGACCGGCGGGCCGAGGACGCCGTGCGGGTGGCCACCATCATCGGCCTGGAGTCGGTGTTCGTGAACGGCGTGGTGAAGTCGCTGGTAGGCCGGCGCCGGCCGACGTGGGAGCAGGACCGCCCGCTGAAGCTGCGCCAGCCCCGCACGTCGAGCTTCCCGTCGGGCCACGCCTCGTCGGCGGTCACCGCCTTCGGGGTGCTCGCCCAGAACGACCCGCTGTGGCCGCTCTACGCGGTGGTCGCCGCCACCGTCGCCACCAGCCGTGTGTACGTGAAGGTGCACCACGCGTCCGACGTCGTCGCCGGCGCCGCGCTCGGCGCGGGCCTGGCGCTGTTGGCCCGGCGGGTGTGGCCGGCACGGAAATAGTCGAGCCGTTCGATCGGTTGGACCCACTCGATGACCGACTTCGCCGTGACCTGGGACTACCGCTGCCCGTTCGCCCGCAATGCCCACGAACACCTGGTGAAAGCCCTGAAGGACGGCGCCGACTGGAACGTGCGGTTCGTGCCGTTCTCGCTCGGCCAGGTCCACGTCGCCGAGGGTGAGACCGACATCTGGGAGCGGCCGGAGGACGACAGCGGCCTCGTGGCGCTGCAGGCGGGTGTCGTGGTGCGCGACCGCTGGCCCGACCGGTTCTTCGACGTGCACCTGGCGCTGTTCGCCCTCCGCCACGACGAGGGTCGCAAGTTCGAGGAGCCCGACGTCCGCCGGGTCCTCACCGACCAGGGCATCGACGCCGACGCCGTGTTCGCGGAGATCGCCGAGGGGACCGCCCTGGCCCGCATCCGCGCGGAGCACACCGCCGCCGTCGACGACTTCGAGGTGTGGGGCGTGCCCACCTTCCTGCAGGGCGACGCCGCGGTGTTCGTGCGGCTGATGGACCGTCCCGGCGACGACGCCGCCCACGCCCGCCGCAGCATCCAGCGCGTCGTCGACCTGCTGGTCGACGCCCCCGAGCTCAACGAGTTCAAGCACACCTCACTGAAGCGCTGAACCCCTCCCGGGGCCCGTCCGGGTTCGACTCGTTGCGGAGGGTGACCGGCACTACGGTCTCCCTCCGATGTCGAGGACACGCCGTGGGTCGTGGGCCGGTCGCGTCACGGCTGGCACCGTCGTCGCGGTGTGGCTTCCGGTGGTGTGCTTCGCCGTGCTGGCGTGGCACCACCGCTGGGTGTCCGACGACGGCTTCATCAACCTCCGCATCGTCTGGAACGTCCTCCACGGCGACGGCCCGGTGTTCAACGCCGGCGAACGGGTGGAGGCCGGCACCAGCCCGCTGTGGATCGCCATACTGGTCGTCGCCCGCGTCCTGCTGTGGTTCCTCGACCCTGCCTGGACGGCGGTGCTGGCGGGCATCGCCCTGACCCTGGCGGGCATCGCCTTCGCCGCGGCAGGCGCCCGCCGCTGGTGGGCCAGCATCGGCCGCGACGCTCCCCTGCCGCTGGGCGCCCTGCTCCTGGTCGCCCTGCCACCCATGTGGGACTTCGCCAGCTCCGGCCTGGAGACCGGCCTGAGCTTCGCCTGGATCGGTGCCTGCTGGTGGGCCGTCGCCCGCCGCCTCGACCCCCACCGAAATCTCGACAGGGATGGCGCCATAGCGACCACTTCTGTCGAGATTTCGGGATGGGCCGCGGGGCTGATCGGCCTGGGCCCACTGATCCGGCCGGACTTCGTGGTGTTCAGCGTCGCCTTCGCGGTGGCGCTGGTGGCCACATCACGCCTCTCGCGCCGCGCCAACCTCCGGGCCCTCGGCCTGGGACTGGCCGCCCCCCTCCTCTACCAGGTGTTCCGCATGGGCTACTACGGGCTCCTGGTGCCGAACACGGCGCTGGCCAAGGAGGCGGGCCGCAGCCTGTGGTCGCGGGGTTGGACCTACCTCGACGTGTACGTCGGCTCCACCCTGCTGCTGATCCCGCTGGGTCTGCTGGCGGTCCTGATCCTGCTGGAGGCGCCGACGGCCGGGCCGACACGGCGCCACGCGATCGTCGCGGCGGCCCCGGTGGTGGCGGCCCTGATCAACGGCATCTACGTGGTGAAGGTGGGCGGCGACTTCATGTACGCCCGCCTGTTCCTGCCCGCCACCTTCGCCCTCGTCTGCCCGGTGGCGGCGTTCCCGCTGCCGTCACGGCGCCGGCTGGTGGCCTGGGCCGGCGTCGGGGCGCTGGCAACGACGCTGGTCCTCATCGGCGGCTTCCGCCGTTGGGACCCGGTGGACATCACCGACGACCCGACCACGGCCGCCGTCGACGGCGACCTCTCCGTCGACGGCATCGCCAACGAGCGACTCGTGTGGATGCTGCTGGCCGGCGACGAGCGTCCCGTCACCTACGACGACTACGCCACCTACGTCGAGTCGGGGCTCGTGCAGCTGGGCGAGCTGCCGCGGGAGGGCCAGCTGGTGGACCTGGGCGGCTCGGGCCGCTACGCCCGGAGCGACCGGCCGCTGCTGGTGGGTGGGTCCATCGGGCTGGTCGGCTACAAGTTCCTGGGGACCCATGTGATCGACCAGCTCAGCCTGGCCGAGCCGCTGGGGGCGCACATGGAGGCCGGGCCACCCAGCCGGCCGGGGCACGAGAAGATCCTCGGCTGGGAGTGGCTGGTCGCCCGGTTCGCCCAGCCCTCGGTCGACGAGCCCGTGGTCGACGACGCCCGTGCCGCTCTGGCCTGTGGCGACCTGGTCGATCTCGTCGACGCGGTCGACGCACCGCTCACGCCCGGCCGCTTCCTGCGCAACGTCGTGGGCTCAGTGAGCCGGACGCAGCTCCGGGTGCCGCCCATCCCGGCAGAGGCCCGCCTGGAGCTCTGCGGGTAGCCCGCAGGGCACGCGGAGCGTCACGGTCGATCCACCGATGGCACGGGACCGGTTTCTACACCGATCCAGAGCTCGCTCGCCCTTGAACGAGAACGCCGTCTACTGGAGCTCGGCCGAGGCGACCGGGCTCGACGCAGGGACCGCTCAGCTGGCGACGACGACGTCGCTCTCGTCGCGGTCAGGATTGGGAGTGGACAGCAGGGTTCGCACGTCGAGGAGCAGGTCCGCTACCTCGTTGGTCGAGACCAGCTCACGATGGAGCAGGTCGCCAAGGCCCTTGTCGATGATGGCAAGGGCTTCGTGGATCGCCTCGTCATGCGCACGGGACTCGGTCACGCCGCCCACCATACCGGTCAACTGTGACGCCAGGACGACAGACCGTTGTCGAGCGGCCCGAATGTCGTCGCGGCGCCCGCGCTCCGGTCGGCCCGACGCCCGCGCCTAGCCTGCGTCGTTGGTGGGTTACGAGCCGGTCGCCCGATTGGGCCGTGGTGGCATGGGTGTGGTCGATCTGGCGCGCGACCAGGCCGGGAACCAGGTCGCGCTCAAGCGCCTCACGCTGACCGGTTCGGCCAGCGAGGTGCTGCGCTCGCGCCAGCGGCTACTCCGCGAAGCGGAGGTGCTACGCCGCCTTCACCACCCCAACGTGGTGCGGCTGCTCGAGGTGGTGGAGGAGGGCGACGACGTCGTCCTGGTGATGCCCTACCTGGCGGGCGGCAACCTGGCCGACCGCGTCGCCCAGCACGGTCCGGCACCCGCCGACGAGATCGACCGGCTGGCACAGCGCCTGCTGGGCGCCCTGGCCGAGGCGCACGCCGCCGGCATCATCCACCGCGACGTCAAGCCCGCCAACGTGCTCTACGACGACCAGGCCGAGCCGTACCTCGCCGACTTCGGCCTGGCCCACACCTGGGACCAGACGGCCGGCCTCACCGTGGCCGGCATGGTGGTGGGCACCCCCGGCTTCATGCCGCCCGAGCAGGCCCGGGACGAGCCGCTCACGCCGGCCAGCGACATCTTCGCCCTGGGGGCGACGCTGCTGTTCGCGGCCACGGCCGGCGGGCCGTTCGGCACCGGCGACCCCAGCCTGCTGATGGTGCGCGCCGCCAGCGGCAGGGTCGAGAAGGTGCCGAAGTCGCTGCCCAAGGCGCTCCGCATGCGGCTGGCGTCGATGCTCGACCCGCGCCCGGAACGCCGGCCCACTGCCGCGGCCCTCCTCGCGGCGTACGAGCCGGCGCGGGGCGGTCGGTGGCCGCGGCCGGCGTCGCCGGCGTCGGTGCGCCCGGGCGTGGCGGTCGGCGTGGCCGTGGGGTGCCTGGCGATCGCCGGCGGGGCGTTCGTGGTGGCCGGGTCGGATGGCGACGGCGACTCGGGTGCCGCTCCCCCGGATGACGGCCCGTCGGTGGTCGTCGGCGACGACGACGACGCCGCGCCCGGCACGTCGGCGCCTCCGGCGCCCGGCGTCGAGGGCGAGACCGCGCTCGTCGACCGGCTCGACACCATGCTCGAACCGTCCACCAGCCGCGACACCTACCCCCTGCCGATCGGCGCCGGGGGCGAGCCGTGCCCGCGCGCCGTCGAGGTGAGCCTGACGCTGACGTCGCCCGACGCCGCGCCGCTGCGGCTGGTGGTGCTGGCCGGCGGGGCCGTCGTGGGCGAGGACATCGCCCGCACCGGCGACCAGGCGGCGGTGGTGTTCGGCCCGCAGCGGGCGTGCACCGAGAAGTTGGAGATCCTGGTGGTGGTCGAGCCCACCACGCCGCTGCTCGAGCCGGTCCCCTACGCCCTGGAGCGCTACGACACGCTCTGAGCCGAAACTTCGCCAGAAGTGGTGGCTATGGCGCCAGCTCCGTCGAGGTTTCGGGTCAGCGGTGGATGCGGCTGGGGCCGGCGGTGCGGGGTGCCGGCGGTGCGGTGGCGCCCCGCAGCGACTGCAGGGCCGCCTCGATGCCCGCCAGGCGCCGCTCGATGTTGGTGAGCCGGTCGGCCACCTCGGCGAGGGTGGGCGACAGCCGTGGGGCATTGCCGGGCTGGACGGCCACCGGGGACCGCGGCGGCACCGGGAACAGCGTCTCGACCTGCGGCGGGCCGGTCAGCACCTCTGCCCACATGACGTCACCGGGCTGGGCGGGCCCCGGCCCCGACGGCGCCAACCGGGTGGCCAGCGACCGGGGCGTGCGGCCCGCCAGCGTGTCGAGCGCCGCCTCCACCTCGGTGCGGGAGCCGGCCAGCTGCTTCTCGTCGAGCAGCCGGTACACCTGGTCGACGGTCTGCGGACCCCGCACCAGCAGCACCGCCAACACCGCCAGCTCGGGCTCGCCCAGCCGCCAGCGCTCGTCGGCCCGATGGCGGTAGCTGATGGGCCCGGCGCGGTGACCGGCCGTCACGAAGCGGGCCAGGCCACGGGACTTGAGCATCAGCAGCGTGTCCTCGACCACGCGGTCGTCCAGCAGCATCACCGGTTCGCGCCCGGTGATCTGGTTGCAGGAGAAGCGCAGCTCGTCGAGCGTGACCGCGTACACGTCGGGGTTGGCGACCTGGGCCTCGACGAGGCATCCCAGCACGCGCCCCTCGGCCGCGGTCATGTCCATATGGCAGCGAGCCTATGACCTGCAGCTAGCGTCGGCCGGCATGGGCATGGATCGCGCCGGGGTGACGTTCGCTTCGCTGATGACGCTGGGTCCCGACCTGGCGGTCGAGACCGCACGGCTGGCAGCCGACTGCGGCTACCGCAGCTTCTGGACCGCCGAGACGACCGGGCCCGAGGCGTTCTCGCTGCTGGCGGCGGCGGGGGCGGCGGCACCGTCGCTCGACCTGGGCACCGGCGTGCTGGCGCTGCAGCTGCGCACCCCGATGCTGGTGGCGATGGCGGGGGCGACCCTGCAGGCGCTGCAGCCCGAGCGGGAGGTCCTGCTGGGTGTCGGCATCTCGTCGCCGGTGGTGACCGAGCGCTGGCACGGCGTGCCCTACGGCAAGAACCCGCTGTCGCAGGTGCGCGAGTACGTCACTCTGCTGCGGCTGTGCCTGTCGGGCGAGAAGGTCGACTTCGCCGGCGACTTCTACCAGGTCAAGGGCTTCCGGCTGGGCGTGCGCCTGGGTGAGCGCAAGCCCCGCATCGTGGTCGGGGCGCTCAACCCCAGGATGCTGCGGCTGGCCGGCGAGCTGGCCGACGGGGTGCTGCTCAACTACCTGCCGGCATCGCACGTGCCGTGGTCGGTGGAGCGGGTCCGGGAGGGCGGCGACGCCACGATCTACGCCTACGTCCACGCCGGGGTGTGCGCCCGCGAGGAGGGCGTGGAGCTGGCCCGGCGTGACCTCTTCTCCTACGCCGTGGTCGACAGCTACGCCGCCAACTTCACCCGGGCCGGCTTCGGCGACGAGGTCGCCGAGGTGCGGGAGCGCTTCGCCGACCGCGATCGGGCCGGGGCCGTCGCGGCGGTGAGCGACCGCATGGTCGACGCCATCGACGTGATGGGCGACGAGGACACCGTGAGCGCCACGATGCGCTCCTACGTCGACGCCGGGGTCGACGTGCCGGTGCTCATGCCGCTGCCGTGGGGCGCCGACCGCCGCGCCGTGGCCGAGGCGACGATCCGGGCCGCGATCTCCTAGTCCCGCCCCGCCCGTCGGCTCGACGGGTTCGTGCGAGGCGGGTACGAACGGGCGTACGATCGGGCGCATGGAGCTGGCGGATCGCATCTGCGTCGTGACCGGTGGGGCGAGCGGCATCGGCCGGGCTCTCAGCCTCCGCTTCGCCGCCGAGGGGGCACGGGCCGTGGTGGTGGTCGACCGCGACGCCGACGGCGCCCGGGCCACCGCCGAGGCGATCGGCGACCGGGGCGTGGCCGACACGGCCGACGTCACCGTCGAGGCCGACATCGCCGCTGTCGTCGAGCGCACCGAGGCCGAGCTGGGCCCGATCGACCTGTTCGCCTCCAACGCCGGCATCCTCAGCGGCCAGGGCATCGAGGCCGGCGACGAGGTCTGGGGCCGGGTGTGGTCGGTCAACCTGATGGCGCACGTCTACGCCTCCCGGGCGCTGGTGCCCAGGATGCTGGCCCGGGGCGGCGGCTACCTGCTCAACACCGCCTCGGCGGCCGGGCTGCTGAGCCAGCCGGGCGACGCCGCCTACTCCGTCACCAAGCACGCCGCGGTGGCGCTGGCCGAGTGGCTGGCGATCACCTACGGCGACCAGGGCATCAAGGTGTCCTGCCTGTGCCCGATGGCGGTCGCCACGCCGATGATCGGCAGCGCCAACGGCGATCCACCGTCGGGCGGCGCCCGGGCCGCGGCCGTGCAGGGGATCCTCAGCCCCGACGCCGTGGCCGATGCCGTGGTCGAGGGCCTGCGCGACGAGCGCTTCCTGATCCTCCCCCACCCCGAGGTCGCCGCCTTCGAGCAGCGCCGCGCCGCGGACCACGACCGCTGGCTGGCGGGCATGCGCCGGCTCGCAGGCCCCGCGGATGGGGGGATCGTGCAGCCTACGAGTCCGGCACTTGGCGGCCGAACACCTGCCCAACAGCGGGGCCTCCGGCAGCACAGCACCGCGACACGAGACCAGGCGGACCAATCCGCTGAGCCTCCTACGATGCCCGAGGACGGGTCGCCCCGTGCCCGGTGACCCGGCGGAGCTGGGCCTGCGGGTCGACGAGCCGGTGCGCTGGCGCCGGCACGACGGCGGCCACTGGCAGGAAGGCACGGTGATCGGCCTCGAGCGCGACGGCAGCATCGCCGTCCGCGATGCCGACGGCGCCTGGCGCTCCCTCGTCGCCGATCGCCTCGAGGCCCGCCGCCCCAACCCCCGTGGCCGCCTCCGCTGGCAGTCGGTCGCCGTCGCCGCCTCGGCCCCTGCCCAGCTCGCCCTGTGGGCGCCGACGCCCCCTCCCGATCCCCGGGCCCGCCGCCCCACGTCACGGCGCCGCTCCGCCTGATGGACCGGCCGACGGTCGAGGCGTACGAGCGCGGGGCCGACGGCTACGCCAGGCAACGGCGGGCCTACGCCCCCGAGCGGGCGGAGGCGTTCGCGGCCGCGGTGCCCGCAGGGGCGTGGCGGCTCGACGTGGGAGCCGGGCCCGGGCACTACCTCCCCCACCTGGGGCGACCGGTCGTCGCGTCGGACCCGGCTGCGGCGATGGTGGCGACGGCCCGGGAGCGCCACGGCGGCGACGGCGTCGTCGGGGTGGTGTGCGAGGTGGAGGCGCTGCCGTTCCGGCGGGCGGCGTTCGGTGGGGCCTGGGCCAGCAAGTCGCTGCAGCACGTGCCGGCCGCCCGGCTGCCGCTGGCCCTGGCGGAGCTGCACCGGGTGATGCCGGTGGGCGGGGTGCTGGACGTCACGCTGTTCGGCGGGGAGGGCACCGACGTGTCCGACGCCGACGACGACTTCCCCGGCCGGCTGTTCACCTGGTGGGAGCCGTCGCGGCTCGCCGACCTCCTGGTGGGCGCCGGGTTCGAGGCGATCGACGCGGACGTCCCCCCGGAGGAGCACCCGCACGGGCGCTTCGCCGTGACCGCCCGGCGGGCCCGCAGCCTGGCCGACACCGTGGGCGCCGGCATGCGCCTGCTGGTGTGCGGCCTCAACCCGAGCATCTACGCCGCCGACGCCGGTGTCGGCTTCGCCCGGCCGGGCAACCGGTACTGGCCCGCGGCGCTTGCGGCCGGCATCGTGTCGGTCGACCGCGACCCCCGGGCGGCGCTGCGCGACCACGGCGTCGGGATGACCGACATCGTCAAGCGGGCCACAGCCCGGGCCGACGAGCTGGCCGCTGCCGAGTACCGCGACGGCCTCCGGCGTGTCGAGCACCTGGTGGAGTGGCTGCAGCCGGGCGCGGTCTGCTTCGTCGGCCTGGCCGGCTGGCGCTCCGTGGTCGACCGCAAGGCGCAACCGGGCGTCCAGCCGAGCGACCTGGGCGGCCGCCCCGTCTACGTCATGCCCTCCACCAGCGGCCTCAACGCCCGCACGCCGCCGTCCGAGCTGGCCGCCCACCTACGGGCGGCCGCCACCCTCGGCGATCAATAGACGAGCAAGGCGTACCGAGCGACCGATCAACGGCAGGTCGACGACCAGTTCACGAGTCGTTGCCCTCGTCAGGTCGGAACGGAAGGAACCACCGGCTCGGATGCAGGTTCGCGATCCTCAGCTCCTGCTGTAGCTCCTCGTCGTCCTCGATCCCGTCGAACCTCGGCATCCACAGCAGCTCGAAGTCCCGGTCCTCGAACAACACGTCGGCGTAGTGCTCGAAGTCGGTGTCGAGCTCCTGGTTTGACGGCAGCTCTGAAAGGTCGAGCCCAGCGACGACCCAACCCTCGGACATGTCGAGGTAACGCGACTTGGCTTGCTCGATTACGTGAGCCAACGCCACCTCCTCTCCTACACACCGCGGCAAGAGGTCATCGTCTGGCTCAGCCAGGCGAGCAGCCAGATCTTCGAAGCACTGAACGAACCGCCCCCAGAACTCCGGAGTCACGACCCGCCGCGCCGCCCGTGGCAGCACGTAGCCAGCGTCGTCGAGTCCGTTGTCTCGCAGCATGTCGGCCTCGACATCAGCCGCCATGTGGAGCTGACAAGCCATGCGAGGCGTGAGACCCCACGGCGTGCCTTCTCCCTCTGCTGAGTAGGCCGCCCATCGCTCTGCTGGCTCAACATGTGGCTTCCTATCCCTGTCTCTCGCCGCCCACGAGCTGAGCAACTCCCGGACATCGGCGGCCTGTTGCTCAGCCTCGGCCCGGTTCTCGAACACACCGACGATCAGACCGACGACGCCACCGCGTGGCAACGGTCGTTCGTTCAACTCGACGCTCCACCCGTCGTTGTCATCGTCCTCGAGGTCGTGCTCGTCCTCGTCGTCCCAATACGGGCTGACGGTCACAGCGTCATCGAGATCGATGGAGGCATGGATGTGGTTAGCCATGCCCGGAAGATATTGGACACCTGCGGGTACTTGGCCGCCTTGTTGCGGGTTCGGCGAACGACGACCGGAACTTGACCGATGACGCGCTCAAGCCACCCGAGTCACCTGTGGTCGCCACGCCACTCCCGAGTCGTCTGTGGTCGGTCTCCGACCACGAACGACTCGACCCCGGTCGAACGACCACAGATGACTCGGCCTTCAGCCTCCCGCCCGGGCTGACGACTCGTCGGCGGCCCAGGAGAAGATCCCCTTCGACATGGTGGAGAGCTCCTCGGCGGCCCGGGCGGCGAACACCTCGGCCCGGGCCTTGTGGACGCCCGGGTCGTCCGGGGCCGCCTGAGCCGCCATCTCGGCCAGGTGGCCCGCCAGGCGCAGGTCGCCGCCCGCCAGCAGCTCCAATGCCCGGCCGGCGAGGGTCGCGGCGCCGCCCGCCAGCGCCGCGACCTCACCGGCCAGTGCCGCATCCCCCGATGGTTTGAGGTGAGAAGGGTTGCCGTCGTACCAGCCCCCGTAGAGGCGCCACAGGTTGCGCACCACGAACTCGGGCTCGTCGTAGATCGGCCGCAGGTAGGGCCGCTCCAGCAGCTCCGGCGGCGCCTTCACGGCCTGCACGATCTCGTCGAGACGGGCGCCCTGGTTCATCAGCTCGAGCGTCTGGGTGACGAGGCTGTCGAGCAGGTCGGCGGTCTCGGTCAGCGCCTGGACCACCCGGTCGACGCCGGCGATCGGCCAGCCGTGGCCCGGCAGCAGCAGCTCGGGCTCGAGCGCCGCCATCTCCCGCAGCGCCAGCGCCCACTCCCGGGGGTAGCGCTGCACCTTCTGGGGGTTGCCGCAGTTGGGGCTGGCCCAGATGAACATGTCGCCGGAGCAGAGGACCCGCCGGTCGGGCGCCCACGTCCACGTGTGGTCGTCGGTCTCGCCCATGGCGTGGTGCAGCTCGAAGCGCTCGCCGGCGACGACCAGGTCGAGCCGGTCGTCGTAGGTCTGGTCCGGGTAGCGGTAGTCCGTCGGCCAGTCGAAGGTGCCCATCTTGAACTGGCGGGCGTTGATCACGCCGTTGTAGCCGGCGGTGAGCACGTAGCGGTCGAAGCGCTTGGGCAGGTCGCGGTGGGCGACGACGTGGGGCTGCGGCCAGCCCTTCTCGGCGGCCTCCGCCTCGTACGGCCCGAGCCCGAAGACGTGGTCGATGTGCCCGTGCGTGTAGACGGCGGTGGTCAGCGGCGCTGCGGTCCAGCCCCGCACCCGCTCGAAGTTGCGGCGGGCCAGGAAGCGGTTGCCGGTGTCGACCAGCAGCAGCTCGTCGCCCAGGTCGAAGGCGCAGATGCTCCCGAACGCGGGCACGAAGGCGACGCCGGGCGCCACCTCGTCGAGGTCGCTGTTCACGACCACCGGGTGGACCTCGCCGGGCTCCAGCTCGCCGGTCCACAACCGCTCCGACATCTCCAGCGAACGTGCGCTCACGTCGCCGCCTCCCCCTCGATCGCGGCCCGGGTCCGTGCCGACAGCGGCGCCTGCAGGACCGCGACGCAGGCGTCGACCAGGTCGGCCACCCGCGTCTCGTGCGGGCCCGGCAGGTCCTCCCACGCGGCCAGCGAGATGATCAGCATCCCGATGGCCCGATCGATGCGCACGTCCCGCAGCTCGTCGGGCACGTCGGCGATCTGGGCGGCCAACCGCTGCCGGGTGATCCGGATGCTCTCGGCCTGCAGGTGGCGGGCGACGGCGGCAGTGGTCTTCGGGTCGTCCAGCACGTGGGCGAGGAAGCGGGCGTAGGCGCTGCCCGGCCGGCGCAGGGTGGCGTCGGCGAGCGGGTCGACCAGCACCTCGACCAGACCGCGCAGGTCGTCGCCGCGGCCCTGGGCGTCGAGCTCGTCGATCAGGGCCAGGCGGGCGGCGTTGATGGGCCCCATGCGGGTCTCGACGATGGCCTCCACCAGGCCGTCACGGGAGCCGAAGTGGTAGTGGGCCGCCGACTTGTTGCGCTGCCCGGCGAGGGCCTGCACCTCACGCAGCGAGCAGGCGGCGACGCCCTCTTCGGCGACCAGCCGCTCTGCGGCATCGATCATCGCCTCACGTGCTGCGCTGCCGGCTCCCATGGCCCACAAGGTTAAGGAGCGCGCCTTACATCGTCAACGCCCTCGGCAAATGGGACGCGACGTGCTCCCGTCACTACGCACGGGGATCCGACGAGCTACGACGACGACGCCGGCTCACGCTCCGCGGCGTCCTCCGACACCAGTGCCTCGTGGATCTCGTCACGGATGTCGAGGAACTGCGGGCTGCGCTTGATCGACGGGCCGAGCCCGGGCTCGAACGGCAGCTGCACCTCGTCGACGATCCGCCCCGGATGGGCGTGCATCACGTAGACCCGGCGCGACAGGTACACGGCCTCGTCCACGTCGTGGGTGACCATCAGGATCGTCGCACCCGTGCGGTGCCACACCGACCGCAGGAACTCGTGCATCGACAGGCGGGTCTGGGCGTCGAGCGCCCCGAACGGCTCGTCCAGCAGCAGCACGTCGGGCTCGGGAGCCAGGGCGCGGGCGATCGCCACCCGCTGGCGCATGCCGCCCGACAGCTCCCGGGGCAGGCGGCCGGCGTGCTCGGCGAGCCCCATGACGCCCAGCAGCTCGGCCACCCGCTGCGAGCGGCGACCCGACGGCACGCCGGCCAGCTTCAGCCCGAAGTTGATGTTGCCGGCCACCGTCAGCCACGGGAACAGCGAGTACCCCTGGAAGATCATCCCCCGGTCCGGCCCCGGGCCGATCACGGGCTCGCCGTCGACCAGCACCTCGCCGCCGTCGGCACGCTCCAGGCCGCCGACGATCCGCAGCAGCGTCGACTTCCCGCACCCCGAGGTGCCGATCAGCGAGACGAGCTCGCCCTCGTCGACGTGCAGGTCGACACCGCCCAGAGCCTCCACCGGGGGCGCCTTGCGCCGGCCGGGGAAGGTCTTCGTCAGCCCGGTGATCTCGAGCTTCCGCATGGCGCCGGTCATGGCCGGGCCCACGGGGACGAGAGGTTGCGCAACCAGCGCAACGCCAGGTCGGTCACCACACCGACCACGCCGAACACCAGCAGCACGGCGAACATCGTGTCGTAGTTCTTGAACCGCTGCGCCTTGATGATCCGGAACGCCAGGCCCTCGTTGGCGGCCAGCAGCTCGGACACCACCAGCATCAGCCAGGCGGCGGCCAGGTTGATCCGCGCCACGTCGATGATCCCGGGCAGGGAGTGCCGGAACACGATCCTCCCCAGCACCGTCGTCCGCCGGGCACCCAGCGTGTAGCTGGCCTCGATCAGCTCGCGGGGCACGGCCCGGGCGACGTCGCCCACCATCAGGACGTTGAAGAACACCGTGCCCAGCACGATCAGCGTGATCTTGGGGCTCTCGTCGATCCCCAGCCACGACATCATCAACGGGGTCAGGGCGGCCGCGGGGACGTAGCGCATGAAGGCGATCGGGGCCTCGAACGTCGCCTCGACGGCCAGCAGCGAACCCATGGCGACACCCAGCACGATGCCGATCGCCATCGAGATCGAGTAGCCGTAGAGGATGCGCTCCCCCGACGCCGTGAGGTCGCTCCACAGGAGCCCGTCGGTCCACAGCTCGCGCAGCGCCGTCCAGGTGTCGCCCGGCGACGGGACGATGACGGTCCGGCTGGGCCGGCTCGCCGCCCACAGCCACAGGGCGAAGACCGCCGCCAGGCCCAGGGCGGCGAGCAGCCAGCGGACGTAGCCGGGCAGCTGGCTCCGCAGCTCCAGCAGCAGGATCGGCCGCCGGCCCCGCCCCTTGCCTCTCCCTCTACCGGCGGGGGCAGGCGACGGCCGCGACGCTGCTGGTGCAGACGTCGCGGCCGCTGTACCCGCCGAGGCTGCCGAGCCCGTCGGCATGGGCGCCGCCCCCGAGGTGGTGGACGAACGACCGATCTCAGTCACCGTTCCGGTCGATGTAGTCCTGGGTGAAGGAGGGGTCGAGCAGGTCGTCGAGCGGCGGGGCCTCCTCGGCGAGCCCGGCGGTGACCAGGAACTCGCTGATCTGCTCGGCCATCGGCGCCAGGCCCTCGGGAGCCTCCTCGCCCTCGAAGGCCGCCAGGGCCTCCTCGGCGCTGAAGAGCTTCGTGCCGGCCTCGAGCGACTCGTACTCCTCCGGCGAGATCTCGGCGACGCCCGCCATGATCTCCCGGGCCTCCTCCGGGTTCTCCTCCATGTAGTCGAGCGTGGCGTACCAGGCGTCGACCAGCTTCTGGACGTCCTCGGGCCGGTCCTCGACCATCTCGGGTGTGACGACCAGGTGGTCGGGGATGGTGCCGGGGAAGTCGGACGAGTCGAACAGCACGTGGGAGCCGGGCCGCTCCAGGGCGGTCAGCGTGAACGGGGCGAACACGCCCACCGCGTCGAACTCCCCGTTGGCGAAGCCGGTGGCGGCGGCATCGGTGAGCACGCCGCGGAAGTCGACGTCCGCCTCGGTGAGGCCCTCTTCGGCGAGGCCCTGCAGCAGCAGGAAGTGGTCGACCACGCCCAGCTCGGCGGCGACGGTCTTGCCCTCCAGGTCGGCGATGCTCGTGATCGACTCGTCGACGATGATGGCGTCGTTGCCGGCCGAGTTGTCGTTGGTGATCACGATCCGCTGGTCGCTGCCCGCGGACACCGACACGAGCGTGTCGTTGAGGGTCTGGCTGTTGGCGTCGATCTCGCCGGTCGCCATGGCTTCCAGCGAGGTCAGGTAGTCGGCGAAGAACGTCAGGTCGACCTCGAGGCCGACCTCGTCGAAGATGCCCGCCTCCTCGGTGACGGCCCACGGGAACCACCCCGGCCAGGCGCTGTAGCCCAGGGTGATGGGTTCACCGCTGCTCGACTCCGCCGGCTCACTGCCGCTACCGCTGCCGGTCTCGGCGTCGTCGTCGTCACCACAGGCGGAGACGGCGATGAGCAGTGGGACAAGCGGTAGCCAGGCCCAACGGGATCGGGTCTTACTCGGCACGGATCGACTCCTCCAGCAATGCGTCCAGTTCGCGGCCACGACCGTAGGGGACGCGGCATTTCTGTCGAATGTCCTTAGAAACAACAGCGTGTGGCTAGTAGCTGACGCGTTGATGACCAAGGGCCCCAACAGGCAGGACCGTACGTCAAATGGAGAGCGCGCGGGAGCGCACCGCATCTACCGAGGCTGTTCGCACCAGCAGATGGCGCAGCGCCGCCTCGGCCGCCTGGTCGGCGATCTCCTCGGGCGAGTAGTCGCCGAGCGCCGGGTCGGCCCGACCGGCCAGCCGACGCCCCGCCACCGGCCGGTACCAGTTCTGCGTGGCCTCGTCGTTGGCGAGCACCATCAGCGCCGCCAGCCGCGGGTCGACCTCACGCAGCTCGCCCGCGGCGATGCCCTCGGCGATCAGCGCCTCGACCTCGTCGTTGAGGTGCTGGCGCTCCACCCAGTAGCCGTCGAACTCCTCGGGGTTGCCGGCGGAGAGCCGGTGTACCTCGTTGATGTCGAACGGGAAGGCGCAGAGGGCGAGAACATCCTGGTGGACGAGCCAAAAGAGACGCACGGCCACCGGGCCCTCGGTGTTGCGGGCCCGCTCGACGATCGACAGCGGGATGCGGTTGACGTCGGCCAGGATGTGCCGCAGCACGTCGAGCTTGGAGCGGAAGTAGTAGTAGAGCGAGGGCTGTTGGAGGCCGGCGCGCTCGGCGATCTCGGCCATGGTCACGCTGTGGACCCCACGGGCGCCGAACAGCTCGGCGGCGGCGCGGACGATGTCGCCGCGGGCGTCGCTGTCGTCGCCCTGACGGGGTCGCGTCCGCGGTCGACCCGGCCGGCGGACGGCCGGCGGCGGAGTCGTACCGGAGGCGGGCAAACGGCGCGGCACGCCGGCGACTGTACCTTTCGCCCGGGATTTCCTCGCCGTCGGTGGCGCACGTTTCCGCGGTGTGAAAACTCGACGCGGGACGTTGACGAGGCGTCCTCGCAGGGCCATCCTCGGACGGGTTTCCGAATGTCAGTAGAAAACCTGAACGAGGCTGGGGGCTGGATGGACACGCCGACGTCGGACAGCGGAACGGGCACCGTGCTCGGAGCCCGGGACCACGCCCGGGCCCAGGCCGCCAGCGCCGCGGCGGCCGCGATGACCACGCAGCCGACCATCCCGGCGTCGACCGCCACCGACCTGCCGCCCGGCGTCGAGGCGTCCTCCGTCGTGTGGGACGAGACGCTGGCGCTGGGCGGCTACGCCAGCCGGGTGATCCGGCGGGGCACGCACCTGCAGCTCACGGATGTCGACGGCGACACCAACGTCAACCTGGTGCTCCACCACGCGGCCCGGCCGATCGAGCGCCTCAACGTGGCCGACACCGTCAAGCTCCAGTGGAACGCCTACCTGGGGGCGGGGGCGCTGCTGCTGTCCGACATGGGGCGGGTCCTGTGCTCGATCCTGCCGGACAGCACGGGGGCGCTCGACCTGCTGTGCGGCGCGTCGACCCGGCGGGCCGTCGCGGAGCGGTACGGCGGGAGCGGCAACCACTCCCCCACGCCCAGCGGGCGCGACCGGCTGCTGCTGGGGCTGGCCAAGCACGGGCTCACCCGGCGCGACCTGCCCCCCAGCGCCAACCTGTTCCGCTCCGTGCGGGTCGACGCCGACGGCGGGCTGGCGTTGACCCCCTCGGGGCCGCCGGGTGCGCACCTCACCCTGCGCGCCGAGCTCGACGTGCTGGTCACCGTCGCCGTCACGCCCCACCCGCTCGACGAGCGGCCGGCGTACACGGGCGGCGAGGTGCGGCTCACGGGGTGGTCGGGGGCGGCGGCCGGCCCCGACCACCCCGCCCGCACCGCGTCACCCGAGGCGCAGCGGGCGTTCGAGAACACCGACGACGTGCTGCTCACGCTCTCGTCGTCCGGCGCCGCCAGCGGGGCGGTGGCACCGTGACCGGCTCGGTGATCCTCGACGAGGTCGTGCCCGCCCGGGCGCCGTGGTCGCGTCGCCTGGAGACCGGCGACACCCTGCGCATCGTCGACCTCGAAGGCAACCAGGCCGTCGACTTCATCGTCTACGACGCCGTCGATCCCGACCTGCGGTACGACGCCTCGGTCACCATCGCCGCCCAGCGCAACATCTTCCTCACCACCGGCTCCGTGCTGCGCGACGGCGAGGGAGAACCGCTGCTCACGGTCGTCGACGACGTCGTGGGGCGCCACGACACCATCGGCGGCGCCTGCTCGTGCGAGTCGAACACCGTGCGCTACGGGCACCACACCAAGCACCAGCACGCCTGCATCGACAACTTCCTCACCGCCCTGGCGCCCTACGGGCGGGGCAAGCGCGACATGGTCAGCAACGTCAACTGGTTCATGAACGTGCCGGTGGAGGCCGACGGTTCGCTCGGCATCGTCGACGGGCTCTCCGCACCCGGGAAGTACGTGGAGCTGCGGGCCGAGCGACCCGTGCTCGTCGCCGTCTCCAACTGCCCGCAGATCAACAACCCCTGCAACGACTTCAACCCCACCCCGATCCGGGTCGTGGTGTCTCGTTGAGCGGGCGCCGCCCATTGCCGCCGTTCGAGCGGGTGTTGGTGGCGAACCGGGGGGAGATCGCCTGTCGCATCATCCGCACGCTGCACGACCTGGGCTGCGAGGCGGTGGCCGTCCACTCCGACGCCGACCGGGGCGCGGCCCACGTGCGCATGGCCGACCAGGCGGTGCGGCTCGGGCCGGCGGCGGCCGACGACTCGTACCTGCAGGCGGCGCGCATCGTCGACGCGGCGGTGGCGACGGGCGCCGGTGCCATCCACCCGGGCTACGGGTTCCTGTCGGAGCGGGCCGACTTCGCCGAGCTGGCCGAGGCCGCGGGGGTCGCGTTCGTCGGACCGACGCCGGACCAGCTGCGGCAGTTCGGGGAGAAGCACCTGGCCCGGGAGGTCGCCCGGTCGGTGGGCGTGCCGCTGCTGCCGGGGACGGAGCTGCTGGCGTCGGTCTCGGCGGCGGTGGAGGCGGCGGAGTCGATCGGCTACCCGGTGATGCTGAAGTCGAGCGCCGGTGGGGGCGGCATCGGGCTGCGGGTGTGCCGTTCGGCGGACGATCTGGAGGCCGCGTTCGACCAGGTGACGCACCTCGCGTCCGCCAACTTCGGGTCGGCCGACGTGTACCTGGAGCGGTTCCTGCCCCGGGCCCGCCACGTCGAGGTGCAGGTGTTCGGCGACGGGCAGGGCGCGGTGCTGACGTTGGGCGAGCGGGACTGCTCGGTGCAGCGGCGCAACCAGAAGGTGGTGGAAGAGACGCCCGCCGTCGGGCTGGCGCCGGCGACGCGGGCGGCGCTGGTGGCCGATGCCCGGGCGCTGGCCGCCGCGGTCGGCTACCGGTCGGCCGGGACCGTGGAGTTCGTGGTCGACGCCGACTCCGGGGAGCACCACTTCCTGGAGGTGAACACCCGGCTGCAGGTGGAGCACGGCGTGACCGAGCTGACCCACGACGTCGACCTGGTGGCGTGGATGGTGCGGCTAGCCGCCGGCGACCGGGGGATGTTCTCGTCGCCGGTGCCGGTCGGGACCGGGCACGCCGTCGAGGCCCGGGTGTACGCCGAGAACCCGGCCCGGGAGTTCCAGCCCAGCCCGGGTCGACTGACCCACGTGCGGCTCCCGTCGGGTGACGGCGTGCGCTGCGACGGGTGGGTGGAGGCGGGCACCGAGGTCACTCCCTGGTACGACCCGCTGCTGCTGAAGGTGCTCGCGCACGGCCCGGATCGCTCGGCGGCGCTGGCCCGGCTCGACGGGGCGCTGGCGGAGCTGCAGCTCGACGGCATCGAGACCAACGTCGAGCACCTGCAGGCGATCCTCGCCGATCCGCGGTTCGTGGCGGGGCGTGCCACCACGGCGCTGCTGGCCGACCTGCCCTTTCGTCCCTACGCGGTCGAGGTGGGGGCGACCGGGAGCGAGTCGGGCGGGCGGTCGCTGGTCGTGTCGTACCCCGGACGGCGGGGCTACTGGTCGGTCGGGGTGCCGCCCAGCGGGCCGATGGACGACTGGTCGTTCCGCCTGGGCAACCAGCTGCTCGGCAACCGGCCGGATGCCGCCGGCCTGGAGTGCTCCGTCGCCGGCCCGACCCTGCTGTTCCACCGCCCGGCCGTCGTCTGCCTCATGGGTGCCGACATGTCGGCCCAGCTCGAAGTTGCGACAGGAGACGCCCGAAACGGGCCGGTTCTGTCGCAGTTTCGGCCGATCGAGGTGCCGGCCGGCGCGACGCTGCGGTTGGGTCGCATCGTCGGTGCCGGGGCGCGGGCGTACCTGACCGTGCGGGGCGGGCTGGCCGTCCCGGAGGTGCTGGGCAGCCGCACCACGTTCGACCTGGGGGGCTTCGGCGGCCTGGCCGGACGGGAGCTGCAGCCGGGCGACCTGCTGCGGATCGACCCGGAGCCCGTCGCCCCTGTCGTTGCCGCGGGACTCCCGGCGGAGGTGGCCCCCGAGCTGACCGACCGCTGGTCGCTGGCGGTGCTCGACGGTCCCCACGCCGCACCCGAGTACCTCACCGACGACGACGTCGAGCTGCTGTACGGCACCGACTGGGAGGTCCACTACAACTCGGCGCGGACCGGCGTGCGGCTGGTGGGGCCGCGGCTGTCGTGGGCCCGACCCGACGGCGGCGAGGCCGGGCTGCACCCGTCGAACATCCACGACAACGCCTACGCCGTCGGCACCGTCGACTTCACCGGCGACATGCCGGTCATCCTCGGCCCCGACGGCCCCAGCCTCGGCGGCTTCGTGTGTCCCGCCACGGTCGTCGACGCCGACCTGTGGAAGATCGGCCAGCTCCGGGCGGGCGACAAGGTGCGCCTCGTGCCCGTGACGGTCGCAGCGGCCGAGGCGGGACGGAGGGCTCAGGACGCGATCCTCGCGGCGCCGGCGGGCGGCGCCGCGGGGATCGAACCCCTCCCTGCCCTCGCTCGACGGACCGGCCCGGCAGTGACCGTCCTCGGTCGGACGGAGCCGACCGCCCGGCCCCCGCTCACCTTCCGACGCAGCGGCGACCGCCACCTGCTGGTCGAGGTCGGGCTGCCCGTGCTCGACCTCGACTTGCGGGTGCGCGTCCACCAGCTGGCCGCCTGGTTCGCCGCCGAGCAGGTCGCCGGTGTGGTCGACCTGACGCCGGGGATCCGCTCGCTGCAGGTGCAGGTGGACGGGCACGACCTCACCGTCGAGCAGGCCATCGACCTGGTCAGGCGGGCCGATAGCGAGCTGCCCGGCGTCGACGACGTGGTGCTGCCCAGCCGGGTGGTCCACCTGCCGCTGTCGTGGGACGACCCCGCCGTGCGCAAGGCCATCGACATCTACATGCGCTCGGTGCGACCCGACGCGCCCTGGTGCCCCAGCAACCTGGAGTTCATCCGGCGGGTCAACGGGCTCGACTCGATCGACGACGTGCGGGCCATCGCGTTCGCCGCCGACTACGTGGTCTACGGCCTGGGCGACGTCTACCTGGGCGCCCCGGTCGCCACGCCGCTCGACCCGCGGCACCGCCTGGTCACCACCAAGTACAACCCGGCCCGCACCTGGACGCCGGAGAACGCCGTCGGCATCGGCGGCGCGTACCTGTGCGTCTACGGGATGGAGGGGCCGGGCGGCTACCAGTTCATCGGCCGCACCACCCAGATGTGGCGTCGCTGGCCGGCCGAGGGGGAGACGCCCTGGCTGCTGCGGTTCTTCGACCGGCTGCGCTTCTACCCGGTGGAGGCCGACGAGCTGCTGGAGCTACGGGCCGAGCGCGACGCCGGGCGCTGGTCGCCGGAGATCACCGACGGCACCTTGTCGATCGCCGAGCACCACGGCTTCCTGGCCGCAGAGGCCGAGGGCATCGCCGCCTTCGGGGCCCACCAGCGGGCCGCGTTCGGCGCCGAGCGGGAGGCCTGGGAGGCGCGGGGCGAGCTGGCGGCGGCCGACGCGATCGAGCGGAGCATGCTGGAGGCGCCGGCTGCGGGGCCCGAGGTGGAGGTGCCCGACGGGGCGTGGGCGGTCACGGCGCCGTTGGCGGCGCGGGTGTGGTCGGTGGCCGTGAAGGAGGGCGACCGCCTGGAGGCCGGCGACACGATGGTGGTGCTGGAGGCGATGAAGACCGAGACCGTGCTGCGGGCGCCCGAGGCGGCGACGGTGGTCCGGCTGGCGTGCGAGCCCGGCGAGCTGGTGGCCCCGGGCCGGATCCTGGCGGTGGTGATGCCCCGATGAGCGTGAGCCCCTCGCCGACGCCGACGGAGGCGGTCGCCGAGGCGTACTCGCGGATGGCGGCCGGGCAGGAGGCGGCGTGGATCTGCGTGGTGCCGGTCGAGGACGCGCGGGCCCGGGCCCGGGCGCTGGAGGACGAGGGGCCGCGGGGTCGTCCCCTGTGGGGCACGACGTTCGCGGTCAAGGACAACATCGACGTCGCCGGCATGACCACCACCGCGGCCTGCCCGGCGTTCGCCTACGTCGCCTCGACGACGGCGCCCGCCGTCCAACGGTTGCTCGACGCGGGGGCGGTGCTGATCGGCAAGACCAACCTCGACCAGTTCGCCACCGGCCTGGTGGGCACCCGGTCGCCGTACGGGGTGTGCCACAGCGTGCTCGACCCCGCGTCGATCTCGGGCGGGTCGAGCTCGGGGTCGGCGGTGGCCGTCGCGGAGGGCGTGGTGCGCTTCGCCCTGGGTACCGACACCGCGGGGTCGGGCCGGGTGCCGGCCGCGTGCAACGGCATCGTCGGGCTCAAGCCCTCCCGGGGCCTGGTCAGCATCGACGGGGTCGTCCCTGCCTGCCGCTCGATCGACTGCGTCTCGATCTTCACCCGCACGGTCGCCGACGCGGCGTCGGTCCTCTCTGTCCTCTCCGCGGTCACGACGACCTCGCCCGGTTCGTCGACCCCTCGGCTCGGCGTCCCCCCGGCCGACTCCTGGGGCCTCGCCCCGGTCCAGGCCGCGGCCTTCGCCCAGGCCGTGACCGCGCTCGGGTCGGAGGCCGTCGAGGTCGACCTGACGCCGTTCCTGGAGGCCGGCGAGCTGCTGTACGGCCCCGCCCTGGTCGCCGAGCGGCTGACCACGATCGGTCCGTTGCTGGCCGAGGACCCCGACGCGATCCACCCTGTCGTCCGTCAGGTGGTCGAGCGCGGCCTGGCCGCAACCGCGGCCGAGGTGTTCGCCGCCCAGCACCGGGTGGCCGACCGGGCCCGGGCCTTCGCCCCGGTGTGGGACGACGTCGACGCCCTCGTCCTCCCCACGGTCCCCGACATCCCCACGCTGGCCGCCGTCGAGGCCGACCCGGTCGGCGCCAACACCGCCCTCGGGCGCTGGACCAACGGCGTCAACCTGCTCGACCTGTGCGCGGTGTCGGTCCCCGCCGGCACCCGACCCGACGGGCTCCCCGGGAGCGTGACCGTCGTCGGTCCCTCGGGAGCGGACGCCGCGGTCGCCGCCATCGCCGCCCGGATCGCCCGGCCCCGGGTGTCACTGGCGGTCGTCGGCGCCCACCTCACGGGCCTCCCGCTCAACCACCAGCTCACCGACCGGGCCGCCTACCTGGAGCGGACCACCCGCACCGGCCCCGCCTACCGGCTGTTCGCCCTCGACACCGTGCCACCCAAGCCCGGCATGGTGCGGGTGGCCTCGGGCGTGGTCGGGGCGGCGGTCGAGGCCGAGGTGTGGTCGCTCGACGTCGAGGCGTTCGGGTCGTTCGTGGCCGAGGTGCCGCCGCCGCTGTCGATCGGCAGCGTCGAGCTGGAGGACGGGAGCGTCGTGAAGGGGTTCCTGTGCGAGCCCGCCGCCCTCACCACGGCCGAGGACATCACCGCCCACGCCTCCTGGCGGTCCTGGCTCTCCCGGTAGCCACCCGGCCACTCCGGCAACCTCGGCAAATTGCGTTCGAAAACCCGCATAGAGCGGGCTGATCGACGCAATTTCAGCGGGGGGCGAGGTCGCGGATGGCCTGGCGCTGGTCGTAGCCGAAGGGCAGCAGCGCCAGGGCCGGGGTGGTGATCCCGTTGTCGACGTAGCGCTGGATGTGCTCCCGGCAGGCCTCGGGCTTGCCCCACACGATGAGGTCGTCGACCACCTGGTCGGGGATCGCCTCGAGCGCGGCCTTGCGGTCGCCCTCCTTCCACAGCCGCCACATGTCGCCGAGGACGTCCTCCCGGCCCAGCCACTGGTGGAACGCCGCGTACACGGGGACGTTGAGGTAGGCGGCGATGGCGAAGCGGCCCATCGAGCGGACGGTGTCGGCGTCGTCGGTCGGGGCGACGAAGATCCTGGCCACGACCTCCCGTGGTGCGGCGCCCTCGGGTGCGGCGGCGTGGACGATCGGCGCCACGGTGGCCACGTCGTCGGCCGAGAGCCAGTTGACGATGGCCCCGTCGCCCTCCCGCCCGGCCAGCCGCAGCATGCCCTCGCGCAGCGCCGCCACCAGGATCGGGACGGGCTCCGGCGGGACCACGCCGAGGCGGAAGCCGCGCACCTTGAAGGTCTCGTACTCCTCCGTCACCTTGCCGCCGGCGAGCGCGGCCCGCAGGAAGCGGACGACGTCACGGGTGCGCTGGTAGGGCTGCTCGAAGGGGATGCCGTTCCAGCCCTCGACGATCACGTTGGACGAGGTGCCGACGCCGAGGGCGAAGCGGCCCGGCGCGGCCTGCGCCAGCGACCCGACGCTCTGCGCCAGGCAACCCGGGCCGCGGGTGTAGGCGGGCACGATGGCGGTGCCGAGGCGCAGGCTGGGTGCCCACACCGAGGCCAGCGTCAGGGGCGTGAAGGCGTCGGCGCCGTTGGCCTCCGACGACCACACATCCGTGTAGCCGAGGTCGGCCAGCTCCACGATCCAGTCACGCTGCTCCCCGAGGGGCACGCCGTCGAACGGGATGGTCATGCCGAAGCGCTCCATGCCCGGATGCTGGCACACCATCCCCCCGCCCACCCGATCCACCCATCAGGCCCAGCGCCCGAGCTGCCCCGACTCGACCAACCGTCGTGCGGCGTCGAGCATCTCCCCGGCGACGGCGAGGCAGGCCACCGCGTCCTCGGCGGTGACGGTGGGACTGTCCGGGTCCGGGTACTCGGTGGCGTTGCGCTGGCGGCGCAGGCGCGACAACCGACCGAACACCGGCATGCCGTTGGGGCCGGCGAACTGGTCCCGTACCGCCTCCTGGACCGCGACGTGCCCGCCGTGCGTCGTCGCCCGGAGGCCCTGTACGGCCAGGAGCGCCGCGCACGACTTGCGGGCCGCGTCGTAGCCGAGCTGGAAGGCGCCGTCCGGGTCCTCGTCGACACCCTTGCCCGCCAGGGCGATGTGCGCGGTCGCGGCCGCCAACAGTCGCTCGGCGGTCGGCAGGGACGGCTCCACCGTCTCGAGCTCGCCGCTCTCGAGCATCCGTTCGACGGCGAGGCGGCCCCGCTGCCAGGCCGGCATCAGGCGTCCTCGCCCTCATCTGGACCGACGATCTGGAGGAGGGGGCGTGACCGCAGCTCGGCCACGAAGGAGTCCTCGCCCTTGCCCTTCGCGTCCCACTGCGCCGGGCTGCGGACGGTCATCTGCACGGGCAACCCGAGGAGCGCCTCGGCCCGCTCGGCGGCGTCGTAGAGCTGGTCACGGTCCGGCCGCCCGACGACGAGCACGTCGATGTCGTTCGGCCAGCGACCGGGTGTCCCCAGGTAGCGAGCCGCCCACGACCCGAAGATGTAGGCCTCCTCGATGCCCTCGACGTCGGCCAGGACGTCGGCGACGACCACCGGCGGACCGAACGAGGCCAGCACGATCTGGGCCAGCGGCGCGTACAGGGGATGGGTCGGGTTGGCCCGGACCAGCCGGTTCTGCCCCAGCCGTCGAGTGGTGACGATGCCCGTCGTCTCGGCCCGCTCCACCTCCCGCAGCGCGGTCGTGTGGGACGTGTCGGCCTGACGTGCCAGGTCGGCCAGCGAGTGCTCGGCGTCGGGATCCATCATGACCGCGGCGAAGATCCTCCCCTGCACGTCCGACCGGAGGATCGGCGCGAGCGACGACCAAGTCCTCTTCATCAAACGATGAGTATTGCACGTTTAATGAACAACTGCTACTCGTGGACACGGACGATGGCGGACTGGCTGGCGGTGGCGAGGAGGGTGTCGTCCTCGGACCAGAGGTGGACGACGCCGTGGCCGATGCCGTTGGCTACGCCGTGGATGCGGATGTCGAGCAGCACCCACTCGGTGGGCACCAGCCGGTAGACCCGCAGGGTGTTGTCGAGGCTGTTGCCACCGCCGGGGCGGCCCAGCGCCTGGCGGATGCCGAACGGCACGTAGTCGCCGAGGACGGCCAGGCCGGCGCCCGAGGAGAGGTCCAGGCCATCGGGGGTGCGGGCCCACAGCGTGGAGCGGCCGTCGGGCATCGGCTGGCCCTCGATGTCGTCCCAGTCGTGGGCGCGGGCCAGGCGCACGTCGAGGCGCTTCCTGATCGACTCGACGTCGTCGTCGGGCAACGAGCGGTGACGGCACTGGTCGGGTCGCGGCACGTCGGGCGGGTCCACCCAGATGCCCTCGGCGTCGAGGTGGCGGGCGCCGAGCGCGGCGTTGACCGTGACGATCTCGGTCTCGCCCACGTGGCCGACCGCCCGGGCCTGGGTGATGGTCTTGCCCCCCACGGCGATGGTCACGTCGACGTCGAGCATGGCGGGGACGTGGGCGTAGGAGAGGTATTGCGCGGTCGCCCAGATGACGGGCCGCCCGGTGGCATCCTCCATGGCGGCGATGGCGGCGCCGAGCGCGCACCCGCCGAAGAGGAACCCCTGGCCGGTCGAGATGCCGGGCACGACCGGCAGCACGAAGCGCATGGGGTTGTGGGTGGCCTGCAGTCCGAGCCAGTCGCGGGGGTCCATTTCGGGCCAGACTACGGCCATGACGGACAAGCCTTGGTTGGGGGATGCCTGCTCGTTGGTCGACGCCTTCCGCTCGGGAGAGCGCTCGCCGTCGGAGGAGGTCGAGGCCGTTCTGGGGGCGATCGGGGCCAGCGATCTCAACGCCTTCTGCTTCACCGACGACGAGGGCGTTCGGGCGGAGGCGGCCGCCGCCGACGTGTCGCTGGCGTTCGGGGGCGTGCCGATCGGGGTCAAGGAGCTCGACAAGGTGACCGGCTGGCCGTCGACCGAGGCGAGCCTGGCCTTCGCCGACCGGGTGGCGACCGAGACCAGCACGATGGTGCAGCGGCTGGAGGGCGCGGGGGTCGCCAAGGTGGGGTTGACCACGGCGAGCGAGTTCGGCGGCCTCAACATCAGCATCACCAAGGCCCACGGCATCACCCACAACCCCTGGCAGCAGGGCCGGACGACGGGCGGGTCGTCGGCGGGGTCGGCGGCCGCGGTCGCCGGTGGCCTGGTGCCGATCGCCAGTGGCGGCGACGGCGGCGGTTCCATCCGCATCCCGGCGGGGTTCTGCGGGCTGGTGGGGATGAAGGGCACGGCCGGCCGCATCCCGCGGGGGCCGCACACCGACATCGCGCCGATGACCGTGGTGGTGGGCTGCCTGGCCCGCTCGGTGCGTGACGTGGCCCGCTGGTACGACGTGTGCTCGGGGTTCGACTCCCGTGACCCCTACAGCCTGCCCCGGGTCGACGGCTGGGAGCGTGACCTGGGCAGCCACGACCTCCGGGGCAAGCGGGCGGTGATCGCCCCGACGCTCGGCTCCGCGATCGTGCGGGACGAGGTGCAGGCCGCCGTGGTCGAGGCCGCCGAGGGTTTGGCCCGGGATGCCGGCCTGGTGCTGGTGGACGTGCCGGTGGAGCTGCCCGGCCTGGGCCTGGAGTGGGCGATGGCCAACCTGGCGCAGCTGCGCCGGACGCTGGGCGACCTCTGGCCCGCCTGCAAGGACGACCTCACCGAGCAGATGGCGTTCGGGGTGGAGCTGGCCGGGCAGGTCTACGACCTGGAGATGGCGGGGCGGGTAGAGGCCCAGCGCACCGAGGCGAACGAGCGGATGGCCGACCTTTTGGACCAGGTCGACTTCGTGTTCTGCGCCACGAACCCCGATGTCGCCTTCCCGGCGCACGTCACGATGAACACCCGGGTGGGCACCGAGAACGTGGGGCCGGCGAACAACGGCGCCCTCACGATCCCGGCCAACGTCGTCGGCAACCCGTCGATCTCGATCCCGATCACGCCGGTGGACGACCTGCCGGTGGGCCTGCAGGTGATGGGCCGCCACCACGAGGACGCGCTGCTCCTGGACCTGGCGCTGCTCCTGGAGCGCACCTGCCCGTGGCCGCTGGTGGCACCCGGCGCTCCGCGGTAGCGAGGCTCGAACGCCCTGGTCACAGGGTTTCTTGAGAATTTCCCGACTTTCTCCGGCCGCCAGGCCCTTCACTGTCACACCCCCTGAGTTGGATGGACACATGAACCGCCAACTCCACCTCCTCCCCCACGACCACAAGTCCGGTCGGCGCCTCAACGAGCAGACCAAGGCCGTCGGCCGCAAGGGCCTTGCCCAGGCACGCGCTGCCCTCATCGCCGGCCGCACGGCCCCCGAGCGGCCCCCTCAGCCGAAACCCCGTCCCACGTCCCACTCGCACCTCCTGGCGGAGCTCCGGCGGTCGGCGGCATGAGCCCGTTCCGCTCCCTGCGCCGTCGGGGCGCCACCGCTTCCCCCATTCTGCGGACCGCGGCCGATACGGTTGCCGGCCGTGAACATCCTCGGCTGGTTGGTCGTCGGGCTCCTGGCTGGTGGCCTGGCACGCATGGTGACAGGCGTCGAGAAGAAGGGCTGTCTCGGCACGATCGTGGTCGGCGTCATCGGAGCGCTGATCGGTGGAGCGCTCTGGCGGCTTGCCACCGGCGACGACACCGAGGCGTTCGACGACTTCCAGTGGCAGTCGATCGCCGTCGCCTTCGTCGGCGCCTGTGCGCTGCTGCTGGTGCTGCAGGCCATCGGTGGCGGCAGCAACGGGCGGTCGGGCCGCCGGTAGTTGCCAGCACTCTCGCTGCGGTGTTCACGAGACGTGCCACCTACTGTGCGGTGATGGCAGACGTCGTCATCATCGAAGCCGTACGCACGCCCGTCGGGCGCCGCGGCGGCGGGTTGTCGGGGGTGCATCCTGGCGACCTGCTGGGCGCGGCGCTCACCGAGCTGGTCCAACGATCGGGCATCGACCCGTCCGAGGTCGGTCAGGTGGTGACCGGCTGCGTGAGCCAGGTGGGCGAGCAGTCCTTCAACATCGGCCGCACGGCCTGGCTGGCGGCCGGGCTGCCCCAGTCGGTCGCCGCCACCACGGTCGACACGCAGTGCGGCTCGTCGCAGCAGGCCACCAACCTGGCCACGGCGCTGGTCGCCGCCGGGGTGGTCGACGTGGCCGTGGCCTGCGGGGTCGAGGTGATGTCCCGGGTGCCGATCGGCTCGAACTCGTCGAAGAAGCTCGGTCTCGGGGTGCCGATCCCGAAGACGTACTTCGAGCAGTACGAGTTCACGTCGCAGTTCGAGGGCGCCGAGCGCATCGCCACGAAGTGGGGCATCAGCCGCTCCGACACCGACGAGTTCGGCCTCCAGTCGCAGCAGCGGGCGGCCCGGGCCTGGGACGAGCGGCGGTTCGACACCCAGGTGGTGCCGGTGGAGGCGCCCGAGCTCGACGGTGAGGGCACGCCGACCGGAGCCACCCGCACGATCGCCCGCGACGAGGGCCTGCGGGACACCACCCTGGAGGCGCTGGCCGGGCTCAAGCCGGTGGCGCGGCCCGACGGCGTGCACACGGCCGGCACGTCCTCGCAGATCAGCGACGGTGCCGCCGCAGTGCTGCTGACCACCGCCGACAAGGCGAAGGCGCTGGGGTTGACGCCGAAGGCCCGGGTGCTCGACACCTGCCTCGTCGGGGTCGACCCGGTGCTCATGCTCACCGGCCCGATCGACGCCACCCGCCACATGCTCGCCCGCACGGGCATGTCGCTCGCCGACATCGACCTGGTGGAGATCAACGAGGCCTTCGCCTCCGTCGTGCTCGCCTGGCAGCGCGAGCTCGACGCCGACCCGGAGACCACGAACCCGAACGGCGGGGCGATCGCCATGGGGCATCCGCTCGGCGGCACGGGAGCGGTGCTGATGACCAAGGCGCTCCACGAGCTGGAGCGCACCGACAGGTCGACCGCCCTGGTCACGATGTGCTGCGGCGGTGGGCTGGGCACCGGGACCATCTTCGAGCGAGCGTGACCGATGGCAAGGGCGACGACGACGTACGCCGGCGCGGCGCTCGTCGTCGTCCTTGCCGTGGTGTGCGTCTACCGCTTCGGGACCGGCGGGCGCGAAGCCGGCGGTGACGGGTCGAAGGCAGCCGGCAGCGGGTCGGTCGTCGAGGTGATCGACGGCGACACCCTGGTGGTGCGGCTGGGTGGCAGCGACGAGCACCTGCGGCTGATCGGGATCGACACCCCGGAGAGCGTGGCCACCGACCGGCCCAACGAGTGCTACGGCAAGGAGGCCTCGGCCCGGCTGGCGGCCCTGGTCCCGCCCGGCACCGAGGTGCGGGTCGAGCGAGACGTCGAGCCCCGCGACCGCTACGACCGGCTTCTCGGCTACCTCTACCGGGCCGGCGACGGCCTCTTCGTCAACCAGGACCTGGTGGCCGCCGGTTTCGCGGAAGCGAAGGCCTACCGACCGAACACCACCTTCGAACCGCAGTTCGAAGCCGCCGAGGCACAGGCCCGCAACGCCAGGTCCGGCCTCTGGTCGGCCTGCGGCAGCCCCGACGTCCCCCTCTGAACCCAGAGCCCGAGGCGGTTCGTCCCCGTTCCGCTACCGGCCGGGGGCCGACGGTGGGGCCGGTAGATTGCCGTCCGTGGTGACGCTCGCCGAACGACTGGGATACCGACCCGACGACCGGCTGCTCATCGTCAACTGCGACGACCTCGGCTCGACGCACGCCGCGAACGTCGGCACCTACGAGTCGCTGCGCGACGGGCTCGCCACCAGCGCCTCGCTCATGGTCCCCGCCCCCTGGGCCCGTGATGCCGCGGCCCGCTACCGCGGCGAGGACGTCGGCGTGCACCTGACGCTCAACGCCGAGCTCGACCACTTCCGCTGGGGCCCGATCACCCACGCCCCCTCGCTGCTCGACGGCGACGGCGGCTTCCCCCGCACCCTCGAGGACATCTGGGACCACGCCGACCTCGACGAGGTCCGCCGCGAGCTGCGGGCCCAGGTGGAGCGGGCGATCCTGTGGGGCTTCGACGTCAGCCACCTCGACAGCCACATGGGCACCATGCAGCTCCGGCCCGAGTTCTTCGACGTCTACCTCGACCTCGCCGTGGACTTCGGGCTCCCCGTGCGCCTGTCGGGGGCGTCGACCGAGCGCAACATCGGCTTCCCGTTCCGGCAGCTCGCCGCCGACGAAGGCGTCGTCTTCCCCGATCACCTGCTGCTCATCGCCGGCGGGGTCGGCAGCCGCCGCACCGTCGAGCGGGCGGTGATGGACCTCCGCCCCGGCGTCACCGAGATCCTGGTGCACCCGGCGATCGACACCCCCGAGCTCCGGGCCTGCACCCCCGACTGGGCCCACCGCGTCGACGACCACGACCTGGTCACCCGCGACCGTGCCCTCCGCGCCATGCTCGACCGCGCCGGCGTCGTCCTGATCGGCTACCGCCAACTCCGCGACATCCAACACACCGGCACCTGACACCCCGCCCCACCGCCCCGGTGGAGGCGTCAGCAGCCCGGCGTCGGACCGTTGCCGTTGTCGTTGTCGTTGTCGCCGGGATCGTCGGCGGGGGTGGCGAAGAGCGCGACGCGGAAGTTCTTGGCCTCCAGCCGGGCGGCTCGGCGGATGTCGGACGGGGACGTGGAGGTGGGCGACGTGACGCGGCGGAAGCGGAGAGCGTCGAGCCGGGCGCGGTCGGCTCGGGTCATGTCGTCGACCTCGGCGAGCAGCTCGACGCCGGATGACGACCGGCAGGCGGCGACGGGGTCGTCGGCCACCCCCGGCTGATGGACGGCCAGGGTGAGGGCGACGTCGAACCCGTCGCCCGGCAACCAGCGGTGGGCGCGGCCCCACTTGAGGCTGTCGGCGCCGTCGGACGTCCGCACCCGGTACCCCTCGTCGGCCAGCCACGCCATGACGCCGACCATCTGGCGGCCGACGTCGCCCCGTTCCTCCAGGCGGTACGTGACGTCGTGGCTCAGCTCACCCTCCAGATCCCGCTGCAGCGCGGCCAGGTGGGTGCCGCCGTAGGCCTGGGGTGGGTCCACCCCCGCGGCGATCCTCCAGGACGACGCCGAAGCCACCACCAACGCCAGCCCTGCGGCGACCGGGGCGAGACGGCGGAGCCGGGACCCCGCGACGGCGGACTCGACCGTCCGCCACACCGTCCAGGCGATGGTGAACCAGGCCAGGCCACCCACCACTTTGATCCACTGGGTCAGCCAGGCGTTGGCCGGGAACTCGAACTGGCCGATCGCCGGGATGGCGCCGACGAGCAGGGTCAGCGTCAGCGACGACCAGGCCACCACGTCGGACCACGACTGTCGCCGGCCCCACACGAGGCAGGCCACCAGCAGGGCCACCACCACGAACAGCCAGGCGACCCCCGTGCCCTGCACCGACGCCAGCACCTCGGGCTCCGGGCCGCCGATCCACGGACCGTCGGGCCGGACGTAGCGGCTGAGGAGACCGAACGCGTAGCTGATCCCCATGTTCTCGCCGTCGGAGAGCGTGTCCACGATCTGGACCGGGTTGTGCAGGTCGAACAGGGCGTCGAGCACCGGCGCCACCCACAGGACCGCGACGATTGCCGAGGCCTGGGCGACACGGCGGCGCCACGGCTCGTCGTCCGAACCCCCCGAACCCTCCGAACCCTCCTGCCCCGGCACGCCGAACCGGCGCCACAGCACCAGCCACACCAGCAGGATCAGCAGCAGCGACACGAACGCCAGATGGCTCTGGGCGGCGAACGATGCCGGGACCGCCGCCTCGACCAGTGCGCGCGACCGGCCGAGGCCGGCGTCGAGCACGAGGAAGACCGTCAGCATGAACGGCAGCAGCGGCGCGAACGGGTTCCACATGTCGACCAGCCGCCAGACCCCGATGCCGTGCACCACCAGCCCGACCAGCACCATCGCCCCGACGAGCAGCGGCCAGCCGCCCCGCCGCCACGCCACGGCCGCAACACCGACGATCGAGGCGACGTTGATCGTCGCCGCCGTCCAGAGCAGGGCCCGCGGGTCGCCGCCCGTCAACCGGTAGAGCGGTGCCGCCACCCAGAAGGGCAGCGGACCGGGGTGCGCG